>JAHEEQ010000075.1 GCA_024640585.1 Micrococcales bacterium | reverse complement strand
ATTAGTCGTCAAACTAGCTATCGCTCCCAAGATTGCGCTAAGTGGAATTGCGACAATCACCGCACCAGTAGTCTCATTGAGCTGAATAGACGTTAGGTCACTCAGGTTCACAAAAAGCAGTGATACTGAAAAGCCAATACTTGCTACACAGCCAACGGAGAAAATTTCTCGCCTAGAAATACTGGCTCGTGCCTTGAAAATTGCAATAGCAAGTAGTGCGCCGAGCAGGATGCCAAGTGGCTTTCCAATTAATCTGGCGATAGAAATAGAAGTAGTTTGATCATTGAACAAACTCGACATTTCGAGGGGAATTGCAAGGGCAGTTAGTGCAAATAACGGTAATGCGATTCCAGTGGAAATCGGATGCGCAAAATGGCGAATCTTTTCGGCAACCCCGCGCTTTGTAGGTATGAGAAGGCCAACTAGAACGGCTACAAAAGTTGGATGAATCGAAGAATGCCCAAGCGCAAATGTGATGACCAATACAGAAAGGGCATCATCAACAATTGCAAGCGCTAGCAAGAAGGCTCGAACTTCAAGTGACAACCGTTTACCAAAAATTGCAATCACGCCGAGTGCAAATGGAAGGTCCGTCGCCATCGGCGCTCCCCATGCATTTTGGACAGAACTTACTTGCAAATAAATCACTGCCGGAAAGAACATGCCGCCAATTGCCGCAAACACTGGAACTGATGCAGTTTTGAAAGAATTCAGACTTCCACTTGATAGCTCGTGTCGCAATTCAATACCCGCAACCAAGAAAAAAATCGCAAGCAAGTATTCGCTCGCGAAAGTTCGTACATCTGTTTGCATGAAGCCAAAACTCAACTCAGCATTCGCAAATGAAAAAAGTTCTGATGCGTAGGGAGAGATGACGATTAATAATGTTGAGACTGTCACGCTAAAGAGGATGAACGCAGATTTAGTTTCATCACGCAGAACTTCCATTAGCCATTTGCGGTTCATCGACACTCCTCTACTAGTGTCGACCAGACTTCCCGACGCGCCAATTGTTATTTGTTAGCCAACTGTATTAGATAAATGCATAAGTGGTTGCTCTAGCTTGCCGGATTCAATACCAGGCTTGGCGCATTCATCACAAAGTAGAACAAGATTGCGCTGGGTGACTTCAGTGATTTCGTTGTAGAACTCTTTGGTTGGTCCACCACATTTTTCGCATTCTCCGATGACCTTTGCGCCTTCGGCAAAATCAACGTTCATTCGAGAATCAAAAACATAAAGTGATCCATCCCAAAGTCCATCGTTGCCAAATTTTTCGCCGTAGCGAACGATTCCACCTTTGATTTGGTATACCTCTTGGAAACCGCGATTGATCATTACAGCAGAAAGAATTTCGCAACGAATTCCACCAGTGCAGTATGTAACAACTGGCTTGTCTTTCATGTAGTCGTATTTACCGCTTTCAAGTTCTCTGACAAAGTCGCGAGTAGTTTCCACATCAGGAACGATTGCATTCCTGAATTTACCAATCTTGGCCTCAAAAGCATTTCTGCCATCAAAGAAGAAGACATCATCGCCACGTTCTTCGACGAGCTTGTTTACTTCCTCGGGTTTTAGGTGCTTTCCGCCACCAACAACACCATTTTCATCAACAATTAGTTCTTCTGGTGCACCGAAGGTTACGATTTCTTTGCGAACACGGATACGCAGTTTTGGAAATTCTTGACCAGTTCCTTCGGACCACTTGAAATCGATTTTGTTAAATCCTGTGTATTGCTTGGTATGTTTTACGTATTGTTTTAAGTCTTTTATATTGCCACCGAGAGTGCCATTGATTCCATGCTTTGAAATCAGGATTCTTCCAGTCAGGTTTAGGCGATCACAAAGTTGTCGTTGCCAAAGGCGTACCGCTTCAGGATCAGATAGCGGTGTGAAGCCGTAGTAAAGAATGACTTTTTGAAGTTCCATGCCTTGTAGTTTACTAAGCGAATAACGCCTCTTTAATCGCGAATTCCCAGTACAAATCGACAATAATCGCCCCATGATGGGAGATCCAGGTCCTTGCCCTGCATGCGAGCAAGTTGACTTAGAACGTCGCGGAGGTAAAGACTTTTGTCCAGCCTGCTACTACATTCAACCATGCTGTGACGGGGGTTACTGCGACTAGAAGAAGTGCAATTTAGGCTTAATCCATGCGAAAGTTAATCTCAATTGTGCTTTGTAGCATTTTGTTGGCAAGTTGCTCCACAACAAGTGCGAACGAACACTCAAATCACACTTCGACAATCGACGAGTCCAATTTTCAAAATGCAACAGCTGCTCCTGATGGCGGGACTTTTTTGCGTTCCAAGATTTCGAATGTTGTGAAGTCGATTGGCTTAATGGATGCAACTGGAAATCCATTCTCACTTTCTGACCTAAAAGGTCAAATAATTGTTTTGGCAAATTTCTACACTTCTTGCTCACACGTTTGCCCGATGACTTCAGCGAATATGAAACAAATCGCCGAGAAGATATCCGATGCAGGTTTGTCTGAAAAATTAACCGTTCTGGAGGTTTCGGTTGATGGAAATCGAGATTCTGTAGAAAGAATTAACTCCTATCAAAATCTTTATGGTGAAAAATCTTGGATTATGGCTACAGCTTCTCAATCCGAACTCGAAAAGTTCTGGAAGTTTTTTGGCGTAATTCCAGAGTCCGAACCTTTAACTAATGCAGAACAACAATCAGAGCCAAAAGATTGGTTAACTGGTGGTGTGAATACATACCGCATGATTGATGCACCAGTTGTTGTTCTAATAGATCCAGATTTGAATTGGCGTTGGTTGAACACTGGATTTCCAGAAGCATCGAAGGAATACGTTCCAACATCATTGATGAATTATTTATCGGAGCACGGTCTCGATACTTTGAATAATCCCGGTGAAGGTGCGTGGACTTTAAAGTCAGTTTTCTCAGCAATTAACACGATTGCAGGATATGAAATTGGATAACTACAAATCAGGCTTCGGCTTTAGAAACATATTTATTTCTTTGGTGATTGCATTCTTAGCCGGAGCGGTTACTTTCGCTTTTGTAGGGGACAATTCCAACAAATACAAACCTGTTGATGACGCCAAAGTGAAAATAGTTCCGATAGTGAATCGCAAGACTGTCCCGGCATTAGATATGAGTTCCTATTCTGGCCAACCGTTAAGCATTGAGGCAGGCCAAATCACAGTTTTGAATTTCTGGGCATCATGGTGCGCTCCGTGCCGTCAAGAAACTCCAATGCTTGTGCAGATTGCGAATGACTACCCCGATGTGAAATTTATTGGTTTGACCAACGACGACACCAAAGAAGAAGCTCAGTCATTTGCAGAAGAATTTGGAATTTCTTATCAAATCGGAAATGGCAATGAATACATTTCCGAACTAGCGAGTGTCCAACCAATATATGGGCTACCTACAACGCTGATAATTGATCGAAATGGGCAAATTGCCGCAAAAGTAATTGGCGGAATAACTGATTCAGAATTCCGTCAGGCATTATCAAAATTGTTAGCCGAATAACTATTTCAGCACCTTTAGCCGTTCAATTACCGGCGGGTGCGTGTAATGCACTTTCACATACAGCGGATGCGGATTTAGGTTGGCGAGGGCATCCGTACTGATTTTCCCTAGCGCGCTTCCAAGAGTTTTTCTTGGGTAGGTACTTGTTGAATATTCATCTGCATCAAATTCATTGCGGCGAGATAAAGCCATCTGAGCAAACCCTAGAATCATCGAAATCGGTGTGAAAAGCAGGAAGAAAGTAGTGCTAGCAACATGGAAGCTTGGGACTTCTGCGCCAAGTGCGTAGGAAACTTCTGGATAGTTCAGCATCCAGCCAAGCAAAGCCGTGGTACCTAAAGTTTGCAAAATGGAAACTACAAACATTGCGAGTGTGTGTTTCCGTTTGTAATGTCCAACTTCATGTGCCAGAACCGCAACGACTTCTTCTACTGTCAGTTTCTCAACCAAAGTGTCGTATAGAACAATTGTTTTTGATTTTCCAAGGCCTGCGAAAAAAGCATTTGCTTTAGTACTTCTCTTACTTCCATCCATAACAAAAAGGCGTCCTACCGAATAGCCCTGCGCATTGCAGTAATCCAAAATGGCTGTTTTTAGTTCGCCGCCTTCAAGCGGGGAGAGTTTGTTGAAACGAGGCAAAATTAACGTGGTGCCAAATGCAAATGAGAAAAGTGAAAAGGCAGTCATAAGTAGCCAGGTTGCCAGCCAGAAGTAAGAACCAAGTTGTAGGTAAATCCAGACAATTGCGCTAAAAAGTGGAGCGCCAATGATTGCACCAATTGCGGTACCTTTTATTTTGTCCGTAATAAAAGTTGCAACTGTTGTTTTGTTGAAACCAAATTTTGCTTCAATTACGAAGGTGCTATAGATTGTAAATGGAAGAGAAACAATTGATCCAAGCAATCCGACAATCGCTATAAAGCTTAAGCCCACCAATATTTCGTTCGAAACGTAATCGCGGACGAATTCATCGATAATCCCAAAGCCACCCAAAGCCAACATTGCAATTGTCACTCCAGTACTGACTAGATCGGCTAACAAATTTGCCAGGTAATTCACACGTTGGTAGGCAAGGGCGTCTTGACGTTTCTGCTCGTCATATAGAAAGGAGAATTCAGGATCAATTGGTTTTTGACTGTGAGTTAGATTCAATCGATTCAGTAATGAGTCAATTAGGAATGATGCAACAAGAATTGCTAGTGCAATGTTGAGAATTGTGGTTGCGTTCATTCGCTAGTCCTTTTAGGTTTATTTCGGCTTTAATGAGTAATAATTGTGCCATGCGCTTTACGACTCTCACAGACTATGGGGTTCGGGCTGTCCTCGAGATTGCATCGTGCAAAGACGATTGGGTCAGCATCGATTTCATTAGTGAACGCCAGAAAATGTCGGATGACTACTTACGTACAGCACTAAATGCGCTGAAGCGAGCTGGAATTCTTGAAAGTCGCCGTGGGCGTGAGGGCGGTTTTCGCCTTGCTCGGCCAGCTGAACAAATTCATTTGGCTGATCTCCTGCGCGCAATTGATGGACCGTTGACTTCAGTTCGCGGCCAGCGCCCTGAAGGTGTCGAATACCAAGGTGCTGCTGTGGGGCTCGAGAAAATCTGGATCGCCCTTCGTTCTAGTGAGCGCAAAATCCTCGATTCTGTGAGCGTTGCTGACCTTGTGAGTGGCACTCTGCCTCCATTTGTGCAGTCTTTGGCGGACGACCCGACTGCCTGGGGCGTGCCGAATATTTGATTCATTTAGTTAATGTGTTTAAATAGGGCTGTATTACCCCGAATTAATAAAGGTAGATCAAATTGTTAGCTGTATTTCTTTTTGCTGTCGCCGGCGCGTTCGCTCAGATGGTTGATGGCACTTTGGGCATGGGTTTTGGAGTCTCCAGTTCAACATTATTAATAGCTTTAGGGGCAACCCCAGTAGCGGCTTCCTCTTCTGTTTATTTTGCAACTATCGGAACCTCTCTTTCCAGTGGCGCAGCGCATTGGAGAGTTGGAAACGTTGACAAAGTTGTTTTGCTTCGCCTCGCTATTCCAGGAGCGATTGGCGCTTTCGGAGGCGCCACATTCCTGGCAAACATCTCAATGTCTGCAGCTAAAGCATCAATGTCAGGTCTGCTATTACTTCTCGGTGTAATTCTCTTAGTTCGCTTTGGTTTTGGAATTCGTTTAGTAAAACCAACAAAGGGTCGACCACGCGGATATGTACTCGCGAGCATTGGTGGCTTTGCTGGATTTGTGACAGCAACTGGTGGTGGTGGTTGGGGACCAATCACAACACCAACACTTTTAACTCTAACTAAAACTCACCCTCGGTTAGTTATTGGAACAGTTAGCGCCGCAGAATTTCTAGTTGCGATTGCCGCAAGCCTTGGTTTTATCAATGCATTTATAAATAATCCTGATAGCGCAAGCTTAATTGACTACAGAGCAGTTGTGGGATTACTTCTCGGAGGGGCGATAGTTGCACCATTCGCTGCAAAACTAACTGGCCGCATGCCACACGAACCACTTGGCGTGATTGTTGGCGGACTCGTAATGTTGCTAAATGCAAAAACAATTTCTGATTCTGTTTTTGGTCCGAATGGCGGATTGCCAGTGGTTGCTATTCTTATTGTCGGTTTGACAGCAGTTCTGTCTTTGAGAGCTTTCAAGCGTGAAAAGGGACATCACAGTCCACATACTCCAGAAGATTTCGCAGGCCCAGAAGCGGAAATTACAGAGGATCAAGTTCCACAATAATTGCGTCATGAGACTCGCTACAAAGCCATTTGATGTAGATGAATTTGTAGCGGGTCTTCGATCATCTATTGAAAAAGAATTCAACCCAGCTCGTGCTGCTGAAATGTCTGCGTATATGCGTAATTTGTTTGAGTTTGCGGGGGTGAATGCGCCGGCGAGAACTGAAATTTTGCGAGAGGTTTCGGCAAGATTTGACAAGCCAAACCAGAAGCAAATATTGCAAGTAATGCGCACGCTTTGGGACATGGACGAACGCGAATTTCAAATGCTCGCGGCCGAGTTCTTAAACAAAAACAAAAAAATACTAACTGCTAGTTTTGTGTCGACCCATGTTAAATTTTTCATCACCCATAAATCTTGGTGGGATTCAGTCGATTCGCTAAGACCGGCAATCAGCCACGTAGTCAGTGAGAACCGCGAGTTAGACAAAATCATTTTTGAATGGATTGAATCTGAAAACAAGTGGCTAGTGAGATCTGCGCTGATTCATCAGC
>JAHEEQ010000012.1 GCA_024640585.1 Micrococcales bacterium | reverse complement strand
GTTGAACTTATCGATTCACTCAACGACTTCAGTATTGGAGTTTCTGCATTTCCAGAAAAGCATCCAGAATCTATGTCGCTCGAGTTCGATGCCGAAATATTGCTAAAGAAGCAACTAGCAGGTGCAGATTTTGCGATAACGAATTTGTTTTTTGAATCTGAGCACTATTTCAATCTGGTTCAAATGGCTCGCGCGATTGGCTGCACCATGCCAATTATTCCTGGCATCATGCCGCTTACAAATGTGAATCAGATTGAACGTTTCACAACTTTGTCTGGCGCTATTTTCCCAAGTGCGCTCGCAACTGAATTCAGAGCTATTGCGGATGACTCGCAAGGCGTTATTAATTTAGGTATCGATTGCGCAACAAAACTTTGCAAAGAACTACTAGACGGTGGAGCGCCAGGTATCCACCTTTACACATTGAACCGTTCGGTTTCTACGCAAGCGATTTTTGAGAATCTTGGTTTGAAGAAAAACTAACCCAAAGCATCATTGCAATAATAGGAATGTCCTGCACGAAGTGAATAAACCAAGAAATTGCGAAACCATTTGTTTCAATCATTGCGAAAGCCATCACCCAACCCAAAAAACTTGCCATCGCTACACCAATCAATTTTCCAGGAGATCCGAAATAGTGAGGAACACCAAACGCCAAACCGGAGACAACTGCGATAGTTGCAGAGGCGACTACACCTGTTAATAAATTGATGGCTATGAATCGGAAAATAAGTTCTTCAGTCAAAGAATTCATCAGAGCTAGTGGTAACCCGAAGACTATTGCTTTGGTTAGGTTTTCAAAATTCAGTTTAGACCCACGCAATAATTGAATTCCAACCACCAAAGTTGTACCTATGGCTGGAATGAAAGCCAGGACAATCCCCACTGTGCGCCATGTTTCGGTTGGCCCAAATCCAAGCCAATTCATTGAATCTGCAGTTGAATCAAGATTGCCGAAGAAAGATATCTCTAAGCCACCTTTTAGGGCAACTGCAATTGCTGAAAGTAAAAGTGCAACTGACAAGGTGAGTAACTGGTATTCCCACTGCATTCGCAAACGATTGAAACTGCCATCTTTTTGGGTTGCGTGTTGGGTTGCGAAATTGCCTGCCCAAAACAGAAATGAAGCGCCAAGTGTGACCAGTAAGGAAAATAGAAACGTCGAAATCATTTCTCGCTCCTTGCAAGCTTCTTAGTTGCCATGTCTGCTAATAGGCCAATAACAATGCCCCAAATTAAATCGATTGCTACGGTTACTAATGCAGTGGTCATAAAAACAAAAAACTTGTTTTTGTTTGCTATCCAAAGTCTTCCAATAATTTTTATGTTCATAATCCGAAACGAAGTGCCGACCAAGACTCCAGCAATGGCGGCACTTGGAATTAAACCAAAAATCGATCCCGCAAATAGAGAGATTACGAGTAATACAACAGCATGGGTCATGGCAGCTAATTTGGTTTGGCCATGAGCTCGAACATTGACATTCGTACGGGCAATTGCACCTGTAGCTGGCATTCCACCAACAATCGATGCAAATGTGGAACCAATTGACTGCCCAATGAGTTCCTTATTTGGATCGAATTTACTATCTTCAGGAACATTAGCGAGTGAATCAGCAACCTTAGCTGCTAATAGGGACTCAATCGCGGCAAGTAGCGCCACTGAAATCGATGGAGTTAAAAATAAAGTCCAGTTTTCTAAACTTACTTCACTGATTTTGAAAATATTTTGAGGAATATCACCAATTTGCGCAACATTTAATTTAAAGATGTGGGCCAGTAATGTTGCTATTGCGATTGAGACGAAACTCGCCGGCACATACCAATTAATTTTCATTTTCCGAATAAGATGTACAAGATTAAATTTTATAAACAAAGTTATTGCAAGAATAAACAAAGTTGCATAGCTCAAATTATTGATATCTAGATTTGCCAACGTGTTAATTGCAGTTGGAATTGTACGATCACCTTCGCCTTTAGAGATGTCTAAGGCGAGTGGAATTTGTTGGATCGCGATTATTGCAGCAATTCCAAGTGTGAACCCTTCAACTACATCATCAGGTATGTGATTAATCAAATTTCCAAGTCGAAAAATTGCCATTAAAAATATTAATGCGCCGGAAAGTAATCCAATAATCGGAATAGCACCCACACCGTATGTGTGAATAACTGGAATCAAAACAACTGCCATTGCTCCGGTTGGACCGCTCACTTGAAAACGTGAACTTCCAAATAGGGCAGTTAGGAATCCCGCTACAACAGCAGTTGCAATTCCGGCTGCGGGCGTCATTCCAGAAGTGACGCCAAAACCTATGGCAAGCGGAAGGGCAACAATTGCGACTGTTAATCCTGACAATAAATCTTTTTTGAGTGAGTCTATTTCTTTGGGAAAACCTGCTAGAAACCACATAAATTAATTAGTCACCGACTTTGAGTGGTTTTGCACCAGTCATTCGAATTAGTTCTAGTAATGTAGTTGGAAAAACTGAATGTGGGTGACCAGCCGCCGCCCAAATTTCATCCCACGTGCCGAGCATTTCGTCTATCAAGATTGTGAGTTCCGCTGGATAGCCGAGCTCATTCGATGTCGTGTGAGGATCTGCCTTCCAGCCCAGCGGACTGACTCCACCAATCGCAAAACCTGACCAGCGGCGTACGAAATCTGCATCAGCTCTACCAAGCTTTTCGACTCCTAATGCACTTGCGACTAATGCAGTGTCTACGCGGTGAGCCCCAGATGTGATTACCAGTAATGGGTGGGCTTCACCTTCAGGCTGGGCTAGGGTGAAAACGATTGAAGATGCAACCTGACCCACATTTATATTTTGAGCTGCGGCCGCTTCTGCAGCCGTTCGAGCGCTAGATTCCAATATTGTGATGTTGTCGTGGTGCCCAGCATTGCGAAGGGCTGCTTGAACTCGCAATACAGACGGATGGTTTGCTGGCATGCTCAAATCGTACTTAACCTCTGATTTAGTAACCTTTCGCCTTAACCAAGAGCCTCAAAGATATGTGAAGAAGGTCATGAGCCAATACACCCCACAGCCGTATGGAAAAGTAATTCACCCGGATTGGACGCGCAACGCAGTCATTTATCAAATTAACACCCGCCAATTCACATATGAAGGAACTTTTGCAGCTGCGCAAGAAGAACTTCCGCGCCTTAAAGAATTGAACGTGGACATATTGTGGCTTATGCCAATCAATCCAATCGGTGTAAAAAATCGCAAAGGCGGATTAGGAAGCCCGTATTCTGTAAAAGATTACTTTGAAATCAATGAAGAATTTGGAAACAAAGAAGATTTCCGTAACTTCGTAAAAGCTGCACATAAACATGACATGAAAGTTATTGTTGACTGGGTTGCGAATCATTCTGCGTGGGACAATCAATTAGCGGTGGATCATCCAGAGTGGTACACAAAAGACTGGAGTGGAAACTTTCAACCAACACACTGGTGGGATTGGGACGACGTAATCGATTTTGATTATTCAAATGAAGGATTACGCGAATACATGACAGATGCGCTCAAATATTGGGTGAAAGAATTTGATATTGATGGCTACCGTTGTGATGTCGCAGGTTTTGTGCCGACTGATTTTTGGAATAATGCCCGAAAAGAACTCGATGCAATCAAACCAGTTTTCATGTTGGCGGAGTGGGAAACTAAAGATCTTCACGAATTCGCATTTGACATGAGTTATGCATGGAGCCTTTGCAACACACTGCACGGAATATGCACTAAAGGTGAGGGCTTGCTTGGTCTGAACACCTATTTCTCATGGAACGAAAAGCATTGGCCTGTTGAATCTATTCGCATGACACACACTTCAAATCATGATAAGAATTCATGGGAAGGTACCGAATTTGAAATGTTCGGAGACGGTGTCAAAACGGCTTTGGTATTTACTTTTATATGTGAAGGAATGCCGCTGATTTACAACGGCCAAGAAGCGGGAAACAACAAGCGTTTGGAATTTTTCGAAAAAGATTCCATTCAGTGGAAGGCCCACGAACATGGTGATCTCTACAAACAAATGATTAAAATCAAGAAAGCTCACTCGTCCCTCGAGAGCGCTCCGTGGGGCGCTCGGATGGTGAATGTTGTAAATAGTGCATCTGAAAGAGTTTTCTCTTTTGTTCGCGAAAATGACAATGACAAAATCTTTGCGGTTTTTAATTTTTCTGGCGACGTAAAGAAAGTGGCTTTTACTTACGGACCTCACAAAGGCAACTACAAAGAATTGATTACTGGGGTCGAAACAAATATTGATGACAAAACCGAACTAGAAATCGAACCTTGGGGTTACAAAGTTTTTGGTTTGAAAAAGTAAACCTGAATGCAAAAAGCCCCGCATTTGCGGGGCTTTTTGTCTGACTTATTTATTTGACAATATCCGAAGAATCTTCGTCACGAATCTTCCAAGGTGCGCCGTATTCGACGACCTTGTCAAGGAATGGTTTTGGATCAAACCATTCTGGTCCGTTTACACCTTCAGGTTTCCAAACGCCTTCGTGGAGAAGTTCGCAAGCGATTACTGGATTTAGTGCGGTTTGCCAAACCACGGCTTGATCGCCATATTCCTTCATAGACCATTCGTTGTCCACAACGTGGTAGATGTAGACCGCTTTAGGTTCACCATTTTTGTCTAGACCTTTGACCAAAGTTCCCGCACAGGTCTTGCCTTTCATGCGTTCGCCTAGGGTCGCCGGATCTGGAAGACCGGCTGCCAACAAATCGCGTGGTGAAATGCTTACGCCCTGCACTTCAACTTGTTCACGACGATCCATACCAATCAAGTGAATGGTTTTTAAAACGTTAATAAATTCAGCACCGAGACCGTACTTGAAATTTACTTTACGAGCATCAACTTTTTGTGGAATCAAAACAACTTCTTCGTGCTCCACGTTTACACATTCAACCGGACCAATACCTTCAGGAAAATCAAAGATTTCTGGTTCGCTAAAAGGTTCGGTGGTAAACCAACCGCGGCCATCTTCCCAAACTAGTGGGGGATTTAGGCACTCTTCGATCGTGGTCCAAATCGAAAACGATGGCGCAAAGTCATAACCTTCAACAGTTAAGTTTGAACCATCTAGAACGGTGATTTGATCGATGCGGCTGAAAAGTTCGTCCGATGCGTAACGCGCAAACACGTCACTCATACCCGGTTCGATTCCCATGCCAACAAGGGCGTAGATGCCACGTTCTGACCAGTTCCAGTCGCGAGCAAATTGCTCGTCACCAAGTTTTACGCCAGTTTCGCCATGTGGCAGAAGTGGATGTTGGCGAGACAAGCTCATTGCCATATCCATGTAGTTGACTCGTTCGAGTTCACAAGCCAAAAAGATTGGCATTACGAATCGCGGGTCAACCGCGTTGATCACAATATCTGGATTTACCTCGCGAATTAGTTCGCGGATAGCTTCCAAATCTGATGCGTTTACCTCAGCGGCATTAAATCGTGGATCATCCACTCGTTTAATAGCTGCTTGGGCTTTTTCTAGTGTGTAGTCAGCAATCGTCATGCTGGTCAAGAAATCACGACGCGAAGCGATGTTCGCAATTGCCCGTCCGACTCCACCTGCTCCGATGACCAGGGTCCTCACGGATTTTCACCCCTAACGGTGTTATTTGTTTGGGCGAGAATACCTCACAAAGCTTCATTTTTGCGCTTAAGGGGGTTAGACCTAGAGTTCTCGGTGTAATACGCTCAAAGTGGGCGATTTTCCCTAGTTTGGAGGTCCGTTGGCAGGTCAGTTTGAAGGACGCGTTCTCGTCCTCGGTGGAGGCTCAGTATCTCAGTGCTCCGTCCCCCTACTTCTTGAACACATTGTTAAGCGCCCAAATCAACTGACAGTCATGGACTATCAGGACATGCGACCTAAGTTCGCAGATGCAATTGCGCAAGGTGCCAATTTCGTAACTGGCAAAGTTGAAAAAGAAAATCTATCTTCACTTCTTTCAAGTCATCTATCTAGCGGTGACGTACTTATTGACCTTGCATGGAATATCGATGCAAACACCATCATTGGTTGGTGCCACGACAACGATGTTCTTTATTTAAATACATCGGTCGAAGAATGGGATCCGTATGAATCTCAATCAGATCGAGATCCACGTGAACGTACATTGATTGTTCGCCATCAAAAAATGGACGAAATGAAAAAAACTTGGACAGAAGCAGGACCAACAGCAGTTGTTGAACATGGTGCAAATCCAGGAATGGTTTCACATTTTGTGAAGCGTGCACTCACCGAACTTGCTGCTGAATGTCTTGCGAAAAATGTTTTCGATGCAGACCGTGAAGCAGATATTCGAAATGCGCTTGTCGATCGCGAATATAACCGCTTGGCGTATTTGTTGGAAGTGAAAGTAATTCACATTTCAGAACGCGACACTCAAGTTACTGACGTTCCAAAGCGCCCAGGTGAATTTGTTAACACTTGGTCGGTCGCAGGATTCCATGAAGAAGGAATCGCACCTGCAGAGCTTGGCTGGGGAACTCATGAACAGAAGTTGCCGGCAAAAGGACTTCGTCACGAAACTTCCGAGACTCAAATCTGCATTGCATCACCTGGAGCCACCACTTGGGTTCGCTCTTGGGTGCCAGATTATGAAATCAACGGCATGGTGGTTCGTCACGGCGAGGCCTACACAATCACGAAGCACCTAACTGTTAAAGATGATTCTGGCAAAGAAATCTATCGCCCAACAGTTCACTATGCATATTGCCCAAGTGATGCTGCGATTGCATCAATGCGCGAATTGCAAGCGAACAACTGGGAGTTCCCAACCAAGGAACGCATCATGAATGATGAAATCATTGATGGTGAAGATCGTCTTGGCGTGCTATTGATGGGGCACCCTCTAAAGGCATGGTGGACCGGCTCATTGCTTTCAATCCATGAAGCCCGGAAATTAGCTCCACACCAAAGTGCAACCACACTTCAGGTGGCATCTTCAGTTTTGGCTTGCACAAAATGGATGATCGAAAACCCAAACAAAGGTCTTTGTGTGCCAGATGACCTACCGTGGGATGAAGTGCTAGAGACCGCTTATCCATACCTAGGGCCAATCCACTCAGCGGCAGTTGACTGGACTCCACTCAAGAACCGTGTGGACCTATTTGGCAAATGGGATGGGCAGGAGAAATCTTCGGACCCTTGGCAGTTCGAAAACTTCTTGATTTCTTAAGTTCAACAAGATTTAAAGGCGGGTGAGGCTTTTCTTACCCGCCTTTTTCTTACCTGAGATTCGCCTTTTGGATTCTTTGAACTAGGGGTCTAGCGTGTAGTTTTTGCCACTGTAAACCTGGGGCAAAAGGGATGGTTATGGCTAACGAGAAAACAGCAGAAGAGACTGGCAAACGCCGCGTACTCGATTGGATTGGCTATAAGAAAGACGAAGTTTCCGCCACCCCGATGACACCTGAAATGATGCTTGCAACAATTCAAAAGTTGCAAGAAGAAATCGTCTCACTTCGCGCCCAAAAAGATTTCCACGAACTCGATTCACACGAGCTTGAAGCGTTGGCATCTGAAACAGCAGTAACAATTTTGGCTACAGTCCATAAACGTGAAGCAGATGCAAAAAAGGCTGCCGCTGCAACAATTGCTAATTCTGAAAAGAAAGCGGATCAAATTGTCGCTACTGCCGAAAAGTCAGCCGCTGACTTGATTGCTGCATCTGAAAAGAAATTGAAAGATGCCGATAAGCAAGCAGCCCAGACAATTGCCGCCGCTGAAACCACAGCCTCTACAGCTTTGAAAAATGCGACTGCTGAATCAAAGCAAATAATCGCTGCAGGAGAATCCGAAGCTGCCAAGACAACTCGCGAAGCAAACACACTTGCTGAATCTGCTCGTCGCGATGCTGATTCTTATTCGACAAAAGTTCGTCGCGATGCTGATGCTTATGTCGCAAAAACTTCAAAAGAAGTCAATGAACAAGCCACTTCTATTCGCCGAGAGATTGCTGATTCACTTGCGATCGCTCGCGCAAATCATTTGGCCGCTGCCGAAACTCAAGATAAAGCTCGTCAAGCTGCCGAAAAGGCCTACAACACAATTGTTAACTCGATTGAGAGCTTTGACGATCATGCGAAAAAAATTCAAGCCGCACTTAAATCTTCTGCAGATAAATGATCTCACAACGTAAACACATTGCAGCGCTAGATGGCATTCGTGCAATCGCCATCATCGCTGTAATTGTTTACCATATGAATCCTGCCACGCTAACTGGCGGATTTTTAGGCGTTGATGTTTTCTTTGTTCTCTCAGGCTATTTGATTACTTGGATTTTGTTAGATCGCTACAACAATTTAGGTTCTATAGACTTCAAAGGTTTTTATCTTTCCCGCGCCAGGCGGTTATTGCCAGCCTTTTTCTTTCTGGCATTTGGTGTAATCGTTGGAGTAGGACTGTGGGCGCCTGACACAATTGAAAGATTTCTGCAAGATCTTCCGTGGGCGGCCACCGGAACCACAAATTGGTGGTTCATTGCAACAGGGCAGGACTACTTTGGCCAAATTGGTCGCCCATCCCTCTTGCAACACACATGGTCACTTGCAATTGAAGCGCAGTTCTATCTAATTTGGCCGCTAATCATCTCGACTTTCGCAAGTCGAATAAATTCTGGTCGAGTTCGCTGGGCAGCTCTTACCGGTGCAATGGTTTCGTGGGCGGCATTGCTTTGGGTGGGGCATTACTCAACTTCAGATTTCGTTTCGGCAAACAGTCACATGTATTTCGGAACTGACACTCACAGCAGTGGCTTATTTATTGGAGCTGCTTTAGCGGTTGCGTGGAAGCCTCGCAATTTCCGTAATCGAATTTCACAGAGCGCGAAACGCTTTGTGAACGGTGTGGGTTTCGCTTCTCTAGGCGTTTTGTTATTGGCATTTGTGTTTGTAAACGAACTAACTGGGCGCTTTTATTTAATTAGTTTTCCTATTGTAGGAATCGCAACTGGTTTATTAATTGCATCAATAATTCATCCAGCGTCCATTTTGGCGAAGTGGCTATCAAATTCAGTTGTGCAATGGATTGGTACTCGTTCATATGGTTTGTACTTGTGGCATTGGATTGTGATTCAAGTTTTGCGTCCAGGTTTCGATCTGAACTGGGCTACTTGGCAAGTAATTGCTTTGCAGATCTTCATCATGGTTAGCGTTACAGAGTTTTCATACCGCTATATCGAAATGCCGGTTCGCAAAGGCGCTATCGCTAGATGGTTGCAATCTGTACGCAATCAAACTTTACGCACTCGCCGTTTGATTGCAAGCATTACTGCAGTTTCGGTTGCGCTTCCGTTGTTGCTCGCAACTGCGATTGGTGCAAACGCAGTTGTGGTTTCACGCCAAGATCCAATTGGGATTGGTACGGTTGTAAATCTAGATCCATCAGATAGTCCAACACGAGTTGCGCAAACTGAAGTTGAACCAACAGCGACTGAAAAACCTGTAGATCCACGCAAAGTTTGGGTTTATGGTGATTCAGTTGTGGTTGGTGCAAGCCAAGGTTTTAGAAAAGGCTTCGACACTGCTGGCATCCGAGCCGAGGTAGCTTTGCAATCTTGGGTAGTTATGAAATACCTAATTAAGCATGGCAAAAAGCATGGCGGCAAATACGATGTCATTTTCGACATTGGTGTAAATGGTCAACTTAAAGAAATTTTCTTAACCAGAATTTTTGATGCGCTTTCTAAAGCGGACCGAGTTGTAATCATTAATGCTTCAGTGCCGCGTGTTTGGCAAGACCCAAACAATCAATTGATTGCCGAAATTTCCGCGCGCTACCCAAATGTGCGAATTGCCGATTGGGCCCTTGCAAGCGAAGGTCATCCTGAATACTTCATTCCCGATGGCGTCCACCTAACCCCAGCTGGGGTCAAGGCATATGTGCGGTGCGCACAAGAAGCCTATTTAGGGCCTTGATCTAACCCATTATTGACATTGTCAGCGGTTCATTGTTTACTTGCCTAATCGAACAAATGTTCGAATAGGCAATGTGACCCCCTGAACACATTGCACTTGCGGGACACCTAGTACTGACTAGTCCTCGACCCACTTTGTCAGTGCAGGTATGGCACTCGGGATGGTTTTCATCCTGAGTGCCGCTCTCGCACTTGGCAGTGCGCATCCTTCCCCTCGCGCCTCGCGGGTCGTCAGGAAAGCCTTTAGAAAGCTGCCTTCCAAATATGTCCAAACGGCCAGACGTTTTCCGACTCCAAGTGCAAACCAAAGACGATATTCCGATTCGCTTTTGTTGGCGGGGGCAGTGGTATTCGGTCAGCACAATTTTGATGTACTGGTTAGAGGTTGGCTCATTCAAAAATGCAGCACCTTGGTGGGAATCAATCTCGGCAGTTTTTGCAGATCAGGTTTACAGCGATGTGGATGAACAAGATGTCACTTGGCACATTTGGCGAATCGAAGCCAAAAGTCCAAAAGGAAAATTAGTTAGTGACATCGCGTTTCGCGAATCTCTATTTTCTGCAAATGCCGAACCATGGCGAATGATTCGAGTGTTTGACTAAATGTTTACTCACTTAAATGTGGTTTCACATTATTCATTGCGCTACGGGATTGCAGCGCCAGACGAACTTGTGGATTTTGCAAAACAAAATGGCATGGAGTCGGTCGCACTTACAGATCGAGATGGTTTATATGGCGCAGTTCGATTTGCAAAAGCCTGCATGGACGAAGATATAAATCCAATCATTGGCTGCAATCTGCCACTTGAAAATTCTGGAATTCAAATTGCCGCACCAATGGTGGGCGGTGCGAGTTTAGATTTGCGAGCAGCGCGTTTCACAGCAATCGCATACGGCTATGGCGGAATGGTTGCGCTGAACCGTTTAGTCAGTGCGCATCATGAAGTTGGCATAACTCATAAAGTGGTCAAGCGAGTATGCGAGATTGCCCAAGAGACCAATAGCGGTGGATTGAATATTTTGCTTGGACCAAACTCCGATTTGGGAAGGGCGATTTATGAAAGACAGTTTGAAAATGCAAAAAGAATTTTAGAGGTTTGGCGCAAAACTGGTGCAAGCGTTTACTGTGAAATTGTTTCGCATAGATCCCTTGGTGAAACCGCTGCCGCTGCAAAGATGTGGCAGTTCGCAAAAGAACATCATCTACCTTCTGTGCTGACAAATGCGGTTCGGCATCTAAAACCCGAGCAAGGCAAAACCGCAGACATTCTCGATGCCACTCGCAAACTGGTGCCGCTTTCAAAAGGTAATGTTGAGCGCAAAAACAATGAAGCAACTTTCAAATCTGAAATCGAGATGCAAAGACTTGCGTGTGAAATTGCGCAGGTAGCGGGATTTGGAATTGAAGATGTTTGGAAGATTTTGCAGACAACTGAAGAGCTGGCTCAAAAATCCATTCTCGATCCGCGTGAAGATATGGGAATTGGCGAAATCTTTGTTCCAGAACTCGACGTGATAACAACTGCAAATGCACAGGTATTTGATGGAGAGGCTTGGAGCCGGCCACCTGCTATTCGGCGTACCAAAAAAACTATCGAAAACGAAGCTTTGCGCGCAGATGAGATTTTACGAAAAATTTGTGAAACAAGATTGCCAGCAAACCATGCAATTGCAAAAGAACGATTAGAAGATGAACTAAAAGCTATCTCAGCTTTAGGTTTTGCAAGTTTCTTTTTAACCGTTGGCGAAGTCGTAAACCTCACCCGCAAACTAGATATTCGGGTAGCAGCGCGCGGGTCCGGCGCTGGAAGTTATGTAAATCATCTACTCGGCATTTCGGTTTTAAATCCGCTTGACCACGGCTTAATTATGGAAAGGTTTTTATCCCCACTTCGAACTTCACTTCCTGACATCGACATCGATGTCGAGTCACATCGCCGTTTAGAGGTGTATGACGCAATCTTCGAACGATTTGGCATAGACCGAGTTGCTTGCGTTTCGATGATGGACACATACCGAGTTCGAAATGCAATTCGCGATGTGGGTTCGGCACTTGGCTTACCTCCAAGCGAAATCGATATTTTTGCAAAATCTTTTCCGAGAATCAGGGCGCGCAATGCAAGGGCTGCATTAGAAGAACTGCCAGAACTGGCAAAGTCTGGATTTGGGGTGTTAGCTAAAACTGGTCAACTAAATCCAATTTTAGAGCTGATTGAAAGTCTGGATGGCTTGCCGAGGCATGTATCGATGCATCCTTGCGGAGTTCTGCTCAGTGATTCCGCACTTTTAGATCGCACACCCGTGCAGGCGAGTGGGCAAGACTTTCCAATGAGTCAATATGACAAAGATGATGTGGAAACTTTAGGGTTTTTAAAACTAGATGTCTTGGGCATTCGTATGCAATCGGCGATGGCTTATGCAATTTCAGAAGTTGAACGGGTTGAAAACAAAACAGTTGATTTAGATGCAGTTCCGCTAGATGACGAAAAGACATTTGAACTAATTCAGTCCACCAAAACTTTGGGAGTTTTTCAAATCGAAAGCCCAGGTCAAAGGGAACTAATTGGCAAATTTGCACCACAAACTTTCAATGACATCATTATCGACATTTCTTTATTTCGACCAGGTCCGGTCAAGAGTGACATGATCACTCCATTTTTAAATGCGCGCCATGGATGGAAGCCGCCAGAGTATTTGCACCCGAACCTCGTTGAGATTGTGAAAGAAACATCTGGGGTAGTGGTGTTTCATGAACAGGTTATCAAACTAATTTCAGCATTATCAGGATGCACTTGGGCTGAAGCAGACGAAGTGCGAAGATCATTTGGCGATGTTGCGAATTTGCCGAAGATTCGCGCTTGGCTATATCCAAAAGCATTGAAACTCAAATATGACTTGGATGTAATTGAAGAAGTTTGGTCAGTTCTCAAGGCTTTTGCGTCATTTGGCTTTTGTAAAGCACATGCTGGAGCTTTTGCATTGCCCACTTATCAATCCGCCTGGCTAAAAACTCATCACAGAGCAGCTTTCTATGCCGGAGTCTTAACTCATGATCCGGGTATGTATCCAAAGCGTTTGATTGTTGAAGATGCGCGGCAAATGGGTGTGCCAATTTTGGGCTTGGATATAAATCTAAGTAAAAGACATTTTGCGGTTGAAGATGCAGATGGTGTGTACGCAGTGCGGATGGCCTTATCGCAAATCAAAAACATAAGCGATGCGGAAGTGGATTCGATTGTTTCGGCACAACCTTTTGTGGACATCAATGACATGTGGCAGCGAACCAATGTAAGCCGGCCAGTTATGCAATCTTTGGTATTGGCTGGTGCGTTTGATGCGTTGCACAAAATTCCAACATACAAACGCCAAAATCGAAAGACCACCACCCGTCGCGATTTGTATGTGCATGTAAATGAATTGGCGCGCAACCAAATAGCAGACCGAAATGAGTTGCTGTTTGCGCCAGTAGCAGATACTCCGCCACTAGTTACTGGGCTGCCAGAAATGGATGAGCTCGAAAGGGTGCAAGCGGAACTCGAGATTTTAGGAATTGATGTAAGTCATCACGTAATTGATTTCTACAAACCTTTATTGCAGGCATTAAATGTGGTGTCGAGTTCAAACCTTTTGAATGTGAGATCCAATCAAGAGATTTTTGTAGCTGGTGTAAAAGTTGCCGCCCAGACTCCGCCTGTGCGAAGTGGCAAGCGGGTTATCTTTGTCACGTTAGATGATTCAACTGGACCAATCGACGCAGCTTTCTTCGAAGATGCGCAAGCAGATTATTCGCACACTCTTTTGAACTCATGGACATTGCTGATGCGTGGAGTAACTCGTCGAACTGGACAGCGCGGAATTAGTGTGCGTGGAACTGGCTGCTGGGCGCTTTCCGATATCCAAGAAATCTTTAACAATGGCGCAAAAAAACCGTGGGGTTTCGACAAGGATGCTGGGGTGCAAGCGGTTCTGGATTTCATTGAAAACGATTTTGCAGTTGATGCAAATGTCGGCATAAGTGCGCCACAAAAACTTTGGCACACTAGCCCAGGCATTGCCGGATAGGACAAGATAGGAATATGAGTCGTAAACCAATCGAGAAAGATCGCTCGAGACTCAATTTCGGGGACGATGACTCAAAGACTCCAATTTTGCATATCGACATGGATGCGTTTTATGCAAGTGTGGAGTTAATTGAAAGACCAGAACTTGTCGGCCAACCTGTAATCATCGGCGGCTCAGGCGGTCGCGGAGTTGTTCTAAGCGCGACTTACGAAGCTCGTGCACTTGGAGTTCATGCGGCAATGCCAATGGGGACTGCCAAAAGAATGGCTCCTGAAGCCACAGTCATTTCGCCAAATCACAAACGTTACGCAGAAGTTAGCGATGCTGTGATGGAGATTTTTTCTGAAGTAACACCAGAAGTTGAAGCCATTTCACTCGACGAAGCGTTTTTAGATGTAAGTGGCGCAAAACGCAGACTTGGTTCACCAACTTTTATCGCAGAACATATTCGCGCAAGAGTCGAAGAAGAACAAAAAATTACTTGTTCAGTTGGAATTGCAGCAAACAAATTCATTGCGAAACTTGCATCTACCGCAATCAAACCAGATGGTTGCTTGATTGTGCCGCCTAACCGCGTAATTGATTTTCTGCACCCACTTCCAGTAGGTGCGCTTTGGGGAGTTGGACCGAAAACCGAAGAACAACTTTTACGCCTTGGGCTTCGTAAAGTTTCAGATGTAGCAAACACGCCGGTTTCCACTTTGGAACGAGCACTTGGTTTTGGACTAGCGCATCACCTTTCGGAATTATCTTGGGGCAGAGATGACCGTTTGGTAATTAGTGAAGCTCGCGAAAAGTCCATCAGCAATGAAGTCACTTTTCACACTGACATTGATGACCACGAAGAACTTCTAAAACAATTACTTGAGTTATCAGAGCAAGTTGCAAAGCGACTACGCGAACAAGCACTTGCGGGTTACACAATTACTTTGAAACTTCGTTATAGCGATTTCAAAACTATCACTCGTTCAAAAAAACTTGATCGCGCGGTGGACACTGCCTTTGAGATTTATTCAACAATCAAACGCCTGTTTGACGAACTTCGCCTTCAAAGGGTGCGAGTTCGGCTAGTTGGTGTGAAAGTGGATGGATTGATTGAAGCCTCAGAAGTTTGGGCGCAACTCGACCTTGGTCTTGCCGAAGTGGCATGGCAAAAAGCCGAACGCGCTATGGACAAGGCGAGTGACCGCTTTGGAGATGGGGCAGTGCGCCCGGCCCGGCTCGTATCTACAGATGACAACTAGCGAACCTTGATTTACGCTTACCCTAGGAGGGGCAAATGTCATTGTCAGACCGTGAACAACGGATGCTAGATGAGATGGAACGTCAGTTATACGCTGAAGATCCACGATTTGCCTCCAATTTGCGAAAACAATCCACACCAAAATCTGCCAAGAGCGGCCTGGCTGCGTTAATTACCTTGTTTGGCGTTGTCCTAATTGGTGTCGGGGTAAGTATGAATCAACCACTTTTAGGCGTAGCTGGCTTTGTCGCTGCGCTATTTGGGCTTTATGAAATCATCATGGCCGCGGTTCATAGAAGCGATAGTCCAGCGAAGCCATCGCAAAAGAAGTCCCGGACCTCAATCTCAAAGAAAGCCGAAGAACGATTTCGCCGGCGCAGAGAAGGCGATTTTTAACTAGCCTTTATAAAGATCCCCGCTTCGGCGGGGTTTTTTTATGTCCATTTGGGGGAGTCTCAGGGTTGATTTCCCCAATAAATGTAAAAAAGTGGAAGAAAATGGTTGCAAAGGGAGCAAAGTGGAGTATTGTTCGCGGCAGTTGAGGGTGGGGAAGCCTTCAAATGAGGGAAGTGGAGGGCCAAGATGTTTTTTGGCACACATACCCCCCGCATCGATGAAAAAGCTCGATTAATCCTTCCCGCCAAATTCCGAGAACTCCTCGCTGAAGGTTTGGTAATCACAAAAGGGCAAGAACGTTGCCTTGTGGTTTGGCCAAAGGCCGAATTTGATGAATACGTAAAACGGCTTCGCACCGCCGCACAAACCAGTGCCCAAGTTCGTAAATTCACTAGAACTTTCTTCTCAAGTGTCTCTGACGAGCAGCCAGATAAACAAGGTCGAATCACTTTGCCTCCCGCACTTCGTGAATTCGCTGACCTTGATCGCGACTGCATTGTCATTGGCGCTGACACCCGCATTGAAATTTGGGATGCGGCTTCTTGGCAGACATACCTAGCTGATTCAGAAGCTGGTTTTGTCGATATCGATGGGGAGGTGTTCCCAAACATTTAGCACCAAGTGTGAGTTACGGCCCGTTACCGAACCCGGCATCACTTCCCCGATACCGGACTCGGTGGCGGACCGAAATTCATACGCACATTTATGTATTTAAAAACTAGAAGGGTCGAAAGAGTGGAGCAGGTAACAAGTAACGTTACAGAGCCAAAGCATGTACCAGTCATGCTTGAGCGCTGCATCGCATTGCTAGCTCCAGCAATTTCGCGCCCAAACGCTGTGGTAATTGATGCAACTTTGGGGTTGGCTGGTCACAGCATTGCAATGTTGGAGAGATTTCCAGACCTGCGCCTTATTGGAATTGATCGCGATGAAAACGCACTTGCAATTTCGCGTGAACGGCTTGCAAATTACTCAAACCGAATCACATTGGTTCATGCGGTTTACGACGAAATTTCTGATGTGCTGGCTGACCTTGGAATCCCATCTGTTGACGGAGTTCTTTTTGATCTAGGGGTTTCTTCAATGCAACTTGATGTTGCTGAACGCGGCTTTTCATACAACCAAGACGCAACTCTTGATATGCGGATGGATAAAACTGAGTCATTAACTGCTGCTGAGATTCTAAATACTTATTCACATGGCGAGCTTGCTCGAATAATTTCACACTTCGGTGAAGAAAAATTTGCAAGTCGCATCGCAAGTGCAATTGTGAAAGCCCGCGAAACCGCACCGATTGAAACAACAGTTGAATTGGTTGAATTAATTAAAGGCGCAATACCTGCTGCTGCGAGGCGCACTGGGGGAAATCCCGCAAAGCGAACTTTCCAAGCATTGCGAATCGAAGTTAATTCAGAGCTCCGTGTGCTCGAGAGAGCAATTCCACAATCTCTAAGCGCATTGAACACTGGTGGCCGAGTTGTAGTTTTGTCTTACCATTCATTAGAAGACAAAATTGTCAAAGAAGCATTCGCAAAGGTTTCAACTTCTACTACGCCAATTGACCTACCAATCGATCCGCTTAAGCCGGATTTTGAACTAATTGTTCGAGGTAATGAAAAACCGACTGAACTGGAAGTGGAATCAAATCCACGTGCTCGATCTGTTCGGCTGCGAGCAATCACTCGGGCGGTGGCAGCATGAGTGTTCTCGATGACTTTCTCCCAAACGTCAAGAGTTTGGCTGAAATAAAGCCAATTGCTGGAATTCGCCCTTCTCTCGAAGTGCTGAAGTCTGCAACAAATCGTTTTGGCACTGCAAGCTTCAAAGGCTTGGTTGCAATAATGTTAACGATAATTGTGGTTGCACAACTTTTTATTCAAACTTTAATTTCACAAGGAGCATTTACTGAACAGCAGTTGATGCTTGAAGTCCGCACATCATCCGCGCAAGCGCAAGCACTTGAACAACAGATCACGGTGATGGCAGCACCAGCGACCTTGGCTAAACGTGCTGAAAACCTTGGTATGGTCATGATGGACACACCAGTATTCCTAAGTTTGCAAGATGGTGAAATTCTCGGTAAACCAGTTGCTGCAAATGCGTTGAGTAAAACAACAAACATCGTAAAGACTTTAGATCACAGTTCTATCGCATTGACCAAGAGTGGTGGCGATCAATTACAGACATCTCAGATGCTTACAGATGATGCAGCTTTTCTAGTTAGTGGTAACTGATGAATACGCGAATTGAGAATCGGCAGCCAATTGAGCAGTCAGACGTTGAATTTCGCAATCAGAAACTGAACAAGCGAGTGAAATCAATGCGTTTGATTGCCGTTCTTATGTTTTTCGGCCTTGCTTTACCTTTGATTCGCGTACAAGCAATGGTCTCACCAGATGAAGTTTTGCAAAATGCTGGGACTAAAACTCAAACTGTTGACATTCCAGCTGTTCGCGGTCAAATTGTTGACCGCAATGGTGTGTTGTTGGCTGTAACTGTAGATGCTCGAAATGTAATTGCAGACCAGACCCTAGTAACTGATCCAGTTGGCGAGGCACGAAAACTTGCAAACTTGTTGGATATAGATCCCGCGGATCTAGCGGTTCGTCTGAACGGCGAAAGACGTTATGTAGTTGTGAAAAGAAATGTAACTCCAACTACCTGGGATCAAATTGAAACCCTTGGTTTACCAGGCATCTATAGTGAACGTAGCCAAGATCGTTCTTATCCTGAAGGCGAACTTGGCGCAAACTATCTCGGATATGTCGATAGTACTGGAGCTGGGAAAAGTGGAGTGGAAGAATTATTAAATTCCATTCTCGCTGGAACCAATGGCAGTCGAACTTTCACAGTAGTGCCAGGTGTCTCGACTGCTGACCAAGTCTTTACTGAGTCTATTGATGGCACCAATGTTCAGTTAACAATTGACCGAGACATTCAATGGGTTGCCCAAGAGGCTATTGCAGCTCAGGTGAAAAAAACTGGTGCCGCAAGTGGAACTGTAGTTGTTATGGATCCACAAACTGGTGAGATTTTGGCGATGGCAACTGCGCCAACTTTCAATCCTAATGATTTAAATACTTCTAGCCGCGAAAATCAGGGAAACCGCGTAATTACAAATACTTATGAACCTGGAAGTATTGGTAAAGCAATCACAATGGCGGTTGCAATGGAATCAGGTGGTTTGAATCCACGAAGCAAAATGATTATTCCTGCGAAACTTAAACGCTATAACAAAACATTTAGGGATCACGATCCACATGGCCGCATCAAACTTACATTGACAGGTGTGTTGGCAGTCTCTTCCAACATCGGTTCGATTTTGGCTGCCGAAAAAGTTTCCGACGACCAGCTCTACAACGGACTTCGGGCCTTTGGAATCGGTCAATCGACTGGTTTGAATTTTCCTGGTGAAAGCAGTGGCATATTGCCTAAACCAGAGACTTGGTCTGGTACTACTAAACCTACTTTGGCATTTGGCCAGGGCTACAGTTTGAACGCTTTGCAGGCAACCAGCATTTATGCAACTTTTGCAAATGATGGCATTCGAGTTGTTCCAAAACTGATTTCGGGTTTTACAGACAAAGAAGGTCGTTTTGAAGCAACTCCTGCTTCAAGTACCCATCGCGTGGTCTCTGCCGATGTCGCAAGAAATGTGCGCTTGATGATGGAAAGTGTTGTGTCTGCAGAAGGCACTGCACCACTCGCGAAAATTAAGGGTTACCGCATCGCAGGTAAGACCGGTACCGCTTCTTACTACAGTCAAGCTCAGCAAAAATATACTGGCTATGTTGCATCATTCATTGGCATGGCACCTGCTGACAAGCCAAAACTAGTTGTTTCAGTGGTGCTAGAAAGACCAGTGAATGGTCACTATGGCGGTGAAGTAGCTGCGCCGGTTTTCAAAAAAGTTATGACTTTTGCCTTGCAACGTTTACGAATTGTTCCAACTGGCAAATTAACCAACCGATTGCCGCTAGATTGGTGATGAGCTATGAAACCATCACTAACCCCAATTTCTCTGAGTCTGATTTTAGCTAAATCAGATTTGCCGAACCCTGTTTCAGATTTGCAGGTTCGCGGAATAACTCATGATCATCGAAATATAGAACCAGGATTTATTTTCGCTGCTATTCCTGGATTTAAGCGGCATGGAATTGAATTCTTAAGTGATGCGATTTCATTGGGAGCTGTAGCAGTTCTAACTGATTCGCTTGGCGCAAAACTAGCACCAAGTGGTATTGAGATTATTTTGAGCGAAGATGTTCGCCACGACATGGCAATTTTGGCTAAATTCATTTATCAAGATGCGCAGAGTAAGTTGACTTCTATTGGCGTAACTGGAACGAACGGTAAAACCACTACTACTAATTTGATTGCAAATGGTCTTTCAGAAATCGATCACAACCCATTATTGGTTGGCACCATCGGTATTTCATTGGGCGAAGAATCCATTGCGAGTTCCAGGACTACACCAGAAGCCACAGACCTGCATGCAATCTTGCTTGCTGCACATCAAAATGGTGCTCGTAGCTTGGTAATGGAAGTTTCGTCACATGCACTAACGCTTGGTAGAGTCGATGGCATTAAGTATGACATTGCAGTATTCACAGGTCTTACGCAAGATCATTTAGATTTCCATGCAGACATGAACGATTACTTCGCTGCAAAGGCAGAACTCTTTACAAAGGAGCGAGCCGAAGTAGCTGTAATTTGCATAGATGATGCTTGGGGGCTTGAGTTGGCGAAGATTACGCAAATTCCGGTAACCACCTACGCAGTATCAAATCCAAACGCTGATTGGCAACCGAGAGAAATTGTAGTTTTGCAGGATGGCAGAACTCAATTTATCGCCGCCTACAAAAATGTCGAAGTCAAAGTCATATTGGCAATTCCGGGAGACTTTAATATTGCAAATGCGCTTGCGGCTATTGCCTCTGCAAATGCGCTCAAGTTAGATCTACACAAGTTCGTAAAAAACTTCGGCGAAATCAAAGTTCCAGGACGCCTTGAAAGAATTGAATCGGGACAAGATTTTGTTGCGCTTGTTGACTATGCCCACACACCTGATGCGGTGGCACGTGCGATAACTGTTGCACGTACATGCACCAGTGGGAAAGTTATAGCGGTTCTCGGATGCGGTGGAGACAGAGATCCACATAAGCGAATTCCAATGGGTGAAAATGCATCTAAATTTGCAGATTTAGTGATTGTTACTGACGACAATCCTCGCACTGAAGATCCAAGTGCTATCAGAAGTGAAGTGATGCTTGGAGCTGGTCGCGCAGTAGCCGAAGTAGTAGAAATTGCAAACCGACTCGAAGCCATTCACTATGCAGTTAAAACAGCGAACCCTGGAGATTGCCTCATAGTACTTGGGAAAGGTCATGAAAGCGGTCAAGAGATAAATGGTGTGATTGCGCCATTTGATGATCGGGTGGTTTTGGCTGAAGCTCTTAGAGCGAGCATGACATGAAATATTCTTTAGCAGAACTCGGCCAAGCCACAAATGCGAAAATTGAATATATTGACGCTGCCACTGAATGCGTAACTGGAATTCAAACTGATTCTCGCAAAGTAAAGCCGGGGGATTTGTTTGTAGCTATAAAAGGCGAAAAATTTGATGGACATGATTTTGTGAAAGAGGCTTTCGAAAATGGCGCCGTCGCGGCGATGGTTTCCACTCCGATTGAAGAATTGAGCCTGCTCGTCGACGACACTTTAGTCGGATTAGGTAAATTGGCTAAATATCATCGCTATAACTTAAACACTAAAGTGATTGCCATAACTGGTTCTAGTGGAAAAACTTCAACAAAAGATCTATTGGCTGCGACATTGCATCAGTTTGGGCAAACTGTTTCACCAGTTGGTTCTTTCAATAATGAAATCGGATTGCCAAACACGATTTTGTTAGCAGATGAATCCACAAAATATCTAGTTCTGGAAATGGGCATGCGCGGACTTGGGCATATTGATTACTTGTGTGAAATTTCTGCACCAGATGTCGCAGCAGTTTTAAACGTGGGTTCTGCGCATATGGAACTTCTCGGAAATCGTGAAAATATCGCAAATGCAAAAGGTGAGATTTTCAATCGCCTGAAGGCAACTGGAACTGCTGTCGCATTTGCAGATGAGATTCTGGTTGCAAATCTAGGAAATAAAACTTTGGCAAAGTCGATTACTTTCGGTCAATCGGCCAATGCTGATGTCCATATTTCGGAACTAAAGCTAGATAAGGATGCAAAACCAATTTTTGATATTTCGTATGGCGGAATAACAAAGCAGATTGTGTTAAAAACAGTAGGAGAACATCAAGCCTTTAATGCAGCTTCAGTCGTAGCCATCTGTTTAGGACTCGGATTAGATTTTGCCGCAGTTTGCGATGCCGTTACAAATGCAGATCCTGTTTCAAAGTGGCGAATGGAAGTTACCGAGTTGCCAAACGGAATCACTTTGGTAAACGATGCATACAACGCGAATCCCGAATCGATGCGTGCTGGTTTGAAAGCCCTTAAAGCAATGGCAGGGGAGCGCCGCACTTGGGCAGTACTAGGGGAAATGCGCGAACTTGGTGCTGATGCCGCCGAAATGCACGATGAAATCGGCAGACTTTGCGTTCGTCTAGATATAAGCCGACTTATCGCGGTTGGCAAAGGTGCGAAACTGATTCAAATGGGCGCATCGCTTGAAGGCTCATGGGACAACGAATCTGCATATGTAGAAACCATTGATGACGCACTAAATATCTTGAAATCTGAACTCAAATCAGGAGACCTTGTTTACCTCAAAGCATCCCGCGCAATCGGTCTAGAGAGCGTGGCGGAAGCCCTCACAAAGTGGGCGAGCGGGAAGAATACGCAGCCATGAGGTTGGTGCTAATTGCAGGTGGTATTTCGCTGCTTTTGTCACTAATCCTCACTCCGATTTTTGCGAAATTTTTGCGCGAAAAAGGATTAGCTCAAGCCATCCGCCAATCAACTGAAGATGTGCACTATCCCGATCACGAATTAAAAGTTGGCACTCCTGCAATGGGTGGAGCAGTAATCCTATTTTCACTTTTGGTTGGTTATTCGCTTGCGCACATCATCACTTTTCGTGTTCCTTCCTATTCAAGTTTCGTCGCACTGTTTTTGACATTTGCACTTGGCGCCGTCGGATTTGCAGATGACTACCTAAAGATTTTCAAACAACGGAGTAGCGGAATTCGTGCCCGCACAAAAATAATTGGCCAAGTCATCACTGGTGCCGCCTTTGCGTGGATGGCAACCCAAAATCCAAGTATTAGTTGGCTCAATCCAACAAATTCAACTATGCCACCTGCCAGCCAAGCTATTTCTTTCGTGCGAGATACAGGTTTAGTTTTGCCGGCTGGACTATTTGTCGTTTGGGTAATTTTTATCGTTGTGTCCGCAACCAACGCAGTTAATCTCACTGATGGCCTTGATGGACTCGCAACCGGTGCGGCAATGATGTCTTTTGGCGCTTACACAGTAATTTCTGTATGGCAATATGGTCAGTCCTGCGTTTATGAATTTGGTCCACGCTGCTATTCAGTTGCTGACCCATTCGACTTATCAATTTTTGCTGCCGCATTTGCTGGCGCATTACTGGGCTTTCTTTGGTACAACACTTCACCAGCTCAAATCTTCATGGGCGATACTGGATCACTTGCAATTGGGGGTGGCTTAGCGGCATTGGCAATCATGTCGAAAACTCAAATGTTGCTGCCGTTGATTGGCCTCTTGTTCGTCGCAACTGCGGTTTCAGTAATTTTGCAGGTTGGTTCATTCAAACTTCGCAAAAAACGAATTTTTCGAATGGCGCCACTACATCATCACTTCGAATTACTTGGCTGGCATGAAGTAACAATCGTGGTTCGTTTTTGGCTAATCCACGCGCTTGGTGTGGCTCTCGCTATTGCAATCTTTTACGCCGAATGGATTAGGCAGTGAATCTGGAAAATCTCAATCGAAACAGTGACTGGTCGCAAATTCGAGTCACAGTTTTAGGACTTGGAATTGCCGGTTATGCAGCGGCAGATAACCTAACCTTTCTTGGAGCACAAGTAACTGCAATCGACGAACGCGATACATTGGATCTGCAGGAAAAGAAAAACATTCTCGAGACCCTTGGCGCAACCGTTATTTTGGGCGAACCTTTGGCACTTCCTGCAGTTTCAAATGTGGTCGTAGTTTCACCTGGATTACCACCTTCGCATCCAGTCATTCAAACTGCCATAGAAAGCGGAATTCCAGTTTGGGGTGAATTGGAAGTGGCTTGGCGACTTCGGGATCTTTCAAACCCAGCACCATGGCTGTGTGTGACGGGCACAAACGGGAAAACCACTACGACTTTGATGCTCGAATCAATGTTGCAAGCAGCAGGATTACGGGCCATTGCAGCTGGAAACATTGGTCGTAGCATGATTGAAGTAGTCATGGATCCAGACCCCTACGATGTTGTCGCCGTTGAAGTCGGCGCTCCTCAATTGCCGTTTGTTTATTCAATGAGTCCGCTTGCAACAGTTTGCTTGAATGTCGCTGAAGACCATGTAGATCATTTCGGTTCAATGGAAGAGTATGTTTCTGCAAAAGCAAAGATTTATGAGCGCACTCAAGTTGCAGCCATTTACAACAGTACTGATGAAACCACTTTGAATATGGTTCGAGAAGCAGATGTAATCGAAGGATGCCGAGCGGTCGGATTCACGTTGGCGGTTCCGTTGCCTGGCGAATTTGGTGTTGTCGAAGAGTTTCTAGTGGACAGAACCTTTGTTGCGAACACTCGAGAAGAAGCAACTGAACTTGCAGAGCTCGATGATGTGCAACCCGCTGCACTTCACAATGTCTCTAATGCCCTTGCTGCCGCAGCGCTTGCTCGCGCATTTGGAATAGATCCGAAAGCTGTCAAACTTGGTCTACAACAATTCAAACCAGCAGCGCACCGTGTTGCTCATGTAGCAACCGTAAACGGTGTGAAATATATTGATGATTCAAAAGCTACCAATGCACATGCAGCCCAAACCGCCATTAGCTCTTTTGAAAATGTCATTTGGATTGCAGGTGGAGATGCAAAAGGTCAAGATTTCACAGAACTAGCAAAATCGATTGCAAATAAAATCAAAGCGGTAGTTTTACTAGGACGTGATCGATATGAAATTAAATCTGCGTTGGATAAATATGCTCCGAATGTCCCGCAAATTGAAGTTTCGAATTTAAATCCAGAAGCTATCGACGAAGTTGTGTTGCAAGCATCGAAGATTGCTATTCCTGGCGATGTGGTTTTGCTCGCACCAGCTTGCGCATCTTGGGATATGTACCAAAACTATTCTCAACGCGGAGACATGTTTGCTCGCGCGGTATTGAAACTAACAGGGGAAAAGAATGACAATGACTAAGAGCGACGCTGGCAGACGGCAAAGACTAAATAATGACTACATCTTTCTAATTTCTGTCACGGCCGCGTTATGTATTTTTGGTTTGATGATGGTGGTTTCGGCGAGCAGCGTGGTTTCTACCCGAACTTCTGGAAATGCTTGGAATCTTTCTTTCAAACAACTACTTGCAATTTTGGTGGGTGTTGGCGGTGCTTACTTTTTATCGCGCACTTCGCTAAATCAATTGAAGCGACTTTCTGTTCTCTACGGCCTCATAGTTTTGGCATCATTAGGTGCGGTGCTTTTTATCGGTACATCTGTGGGTGGGCAACGGAACTGGATTGAAGTTGCTGGCGGATTTCGCTACCAACCAAGTGAATTTGCAAAGCTTGCTTTAGTTTTATTCGGCGCTTGGATTTTTGCAAGTGCACAGGCTCGAAATCGAACAAATCTAACTAACAATGCTTACTTGTTGACAATCTCAGCAGTGATAACTGGTTTAGTTTTAGCTGAAGGCGACCTTGGAACTCCGATTATTTTGGGTGGGGTAGCGCTAGCAATCTTTTTCGCACACGGAACTCAGAAAAGATATCTTGCTGCTTTTGGTGGAGTCGGAGCTTTAGCTGTAGTGGTTTATGCATTCACTGGACCGAGCTATCGACTAGAACGTTTTCAAGCCTGGATTTCGCCAGAATCTTTTCCGTCAGGTCTCGGTTGGCAATTCCTACAAGGGCAATATTCATTAGCTTCCGGCGGAATATTTGGCAAAGGAATCGGGCATTCAACTGGCAAGTGGGGATCACTTCCGGCCGCTCACACCGATTTCATCCTTTCAGTAATTGGCGAGGAACTTGGCATTTTTGGCACCTTGTTGACACTGCTTTTATTGATGTTTTTTGTGATGACCGCACTAAGTATTGCCTTTCATGCCAGCGACGATTTCTCGCGAATGGCAGCTTTTGGAATTGCGGGTTGGTTCATCGTGCAGACTTTCATTAACGTCGGTGCAATTGTGCAAGCAGTGCCAATAACCGGCGTCCCTCTGCCTTTTATCTCCTATGGCGGCTCATCCATGATTGCCAGTTTGCTGGCGGTCGGGGTATTAGCATCACTCGCTCGCAATAATTCGCAACCGAATGCTCGAAGTAGGGACTAATGCATATCGTCTTAGCAGGTGGCGGCACTGCCGGACATATCGAACCTGCACTCAATACCGCAGACGAAATCCGTTCGCGAAATTGTGGAGACTCAATATCGATACTTGGCACTTCTAAAGGACTTGAAACAACACTGGTGCCGGCCCGCGGCTATCAACTAACACTGATTCCACCAGTTCCACTTCCACGCCGAATCAATTTGGACTTATTCACTTTGCCGTTTCGTATGCGCAAAGCCGTGCGGCAAACCAAGGTGCATTTAACTAACACTAAAGCGGCAATCGTGGTCGGATTTGGTGGGTATGTGGCAATTCCGGCATATATAGCGGCGAAATCTTTAAACATTCCAATTGTCGTGCACGAAGCAAATGCAAAACCAGGGATTGCAAACAAAGTTGGAGCGAAGTTCGCAACTAAAGTTGTTGAAACCGTCAAGAACTCGATGGCAAATGCAACCCAAATCGGATTACCACTTCGTTATGCCATTGCACACTTTGAGAAGACCCAAAACCGTAGCGCGGGAATTGGTCTTTGGAATTTGGATCCAAACCGACCAACAATTTTAGTTTTTGGTGGAAGTCAAGGCGCTCGCGTAATTAATGAAACAGTTGTAGCTCTTGCCCCAGAATTAATTTCTGAAGGTTTTCAAATTTTGCACTCAGTTGGCAAAGGCAATGAAGATCAGATTGTGCGAAATTTGCCACACTATGTAGCAGTGCCATACATCGAAAAAATGGAATATGCATATGGAGTTGCCGATTTAGTTGTTTGTAGAAGTGGCGCAATGACGGTGGCAGAAATTTGCGCGGTCGGTTTACCTTCAGTATTTATTCCATTCGCAATTGGCAATGGAGAACAAATCTTGAATGCAAAACCAGTCGTTGATGTTGGCGGCGGGGTAATCGTCGAAAATCAAAGCCTAAACAAAAAAACTTTGAAAGATGCAATCTCGATGTTGCAAGAACAAGGGCTCGAAAAATGCGGCAACGCTGCTAAATCTTTAGGAAACTCAAACAGTACTAAAGATTTTGTCGATTTGATTTTGCAGGTAGCTAAATGAGTCACGCATTAGGTCGAGTTTTTATCGTTGGCATTGGTGGCGCTGGCATGAGTGGTCTCGCGCGACTGCTTCACGCTCAAGGTGCAACGGTTGCTGGTAGTGATGCCAAAGACAGTCGCAGATTGCAAGCCTTGGCTGCAGAAGGCATCACAGTTTTTTTAGGGCATGATGCAAATCATTTAACGGGTGCATATGGTGAATCACTATTTGACACCATCGCGGCATCAACTGCCGTGCCCAATTCAAATCCTGAACTTAATCGAGCGAAAGATTTAAATATTCGGATTTTGAATCGCGCAGAACTATTAACCGCTTTGACAAATAAATACGTGGTTGCTTCGGTTGCTGGCACGCATGGGAAAACCACCACAACTTCTATGCTTACACTCGCACTTCAATCCGCAGCTTTGGATCCATCCTTTGCAATTGGTAGTGAGCTAAACGAATCAGGTTCTAATGCCCATCTAGGAAGTGGTGAGATATTCGTTGTCGAAGCTGATGAATCAGATGGAACTTTTCTAGAACTAAACACAAAAGTCGCAATCGTTACGAATGTCGAACCGGATCATCTAAATTACTGGCAAACATACGAACGTTTAGAAGTAGCTTTTGTAGACTTTACGAAACGCGCGTCGAAGAACGATGGGGTAGCGGTCATCTGTATTGACGATCTTGGCGGCGCAAAGCTTGCAGCCCAATCTCGTCTCCAAGACGTACGCGTTATTGCATACGGTCAGAGCGAAGAAGCAGACTTCAAAATAAACCTGCTCAACCATGAGAAATTTGGTTGGAAATTTGAAATCATTAACAAAGAAAATTCTGTATTGACGGCAGAACTTCGAGTCCCTGGCGTCCACAATGTATTAAACGCAACGGGAGCTGCCATAGCGGCTCTTGAACTCGGAGCCCTAAGCGAAGACGTGGTCAAAGGTTTGGAAATGTTTTCAGGGACCAGACGCAGGTTCGAATTCAAAGGGACTGCAAACGGAATTCGCGTTTATGACGATTACGCACACCATCCAACTGAAATTGCTGCCACACTCAAAGCTGCACGCGAAGTAGTTGGAGATGGAAAAATCGTGGTCGCCTTCCAAGCTCATCACTATTACCGCACAGCCCTTTTCTCGAAAGAGTTTGGACAAAGTCTTGGTCTTGCCGACGAAGTTGTGGTTTTAGAAGTATTTGCACCAGGTGAAGAATTCATACCTGGCTCTAGCGGGCAAACCTTGGCGAGCAATGTCACTTTGGATGCAGCGCATGTTGTTTTCGAACCCTCATGGTCAAAAGTTTCAGATCAATTAGTTGCTCGGGCAAATCCAGGCGACATCATTATGACTTTAGGTGCTGGCGAAATTGGATTACTTTGCCCAGAAATTTTGCAGAAACTGACTGGCCTTGATGAGTAATCGCGATTCAAATGTTCGATCCCTCGAGCGCAAAAGAAAAGCTAAGAAAAGAAATCGCGCGTTAATTATTGGCGCTGTTATTGTTTTAGGTGGATTGGCTGCATATGCGGCCTACTTCAGCAACTGGTTGACTGTTACAAAAGTGACAGTTACGGGAAACTCCATTGCCACCACCGCACAGATTGTGACAGATGCCAATATTCAATTTGGCATTCAGCTTGCACGAGTGAATAGTGACGAAATCAATGAAAATCTTTCAGACATTTCTTCGATCGATCATGTTGAAGTGCGAAGAGCTTGGCCACATGAAATCATTTTGGTTGTCAGCGAAAGAATTGCAGTAGCAACTATTCACAAATCGAATTACTGGGTATTTGTAGATGCAAAAGGTGTGGAATATGGAAAGACTTTTAATCAGCCAAAAGATTTAATGGTTTTAAATGTTCGTGGCAAAGCTGCTCGGGTTGAGGTTGCGAAAGTCTGGTCAAACTTGCCGGGTTGGATAAAAGTTCAAGTAAAAAATGTGAGTGCAACATCCCGAGACAATGTGCAATTGCAATTAGGTAATTCGCGAGCTGTGATCATCGGGGATTCATCTAGGTTAGAGCGAAAACTTTCAGTTTTGAAAGTTTTAATGACTCGCAAAGCTCGAATTTTCGACGTGAGCGCCCCAGATGTTCCCGTCACGCGTAAATAAATAGATAAATTGCATGACACGCCCGAAATGTGCGTGTAAATGTGAGCATTTTCTCTACTGTCGCATTTAACGAAAACGTGCGTGGACTCTAAGCCTTTTCTAAAGGTTGAGGGTTCCTACGAGAGGAATCACAGTGACATCAGGACAAAATTACCTCGCGGTTATCAAAGTAGTTGGCGTAGGTGGCGGTGGCGGTAAAGCCATTAGTCGCATGATCGACGGCGGCCTCAAAGGTGTTGAGTTCATCGCATTGAATACAGACATCCAAGATTTAATGTTGGTAGATGCAAATGTAAAACATGAACTTGGACGCGAAGTAACCAAAGGATTAGGTGCGGGTGCAAATCCTGAAACTGGTCGATTGTCTGCAGAAGCGGATGAAGCTGTGATCGAAGATATTTTGCGCGGCGCTGACATGGTTTTCGTTACCGCAGGTGAAGGTGGCGGAACTGGCACCGGTGCGGCCCCAGTTGTCGCACGAATTGCACGCAAACTCGGAGCACTCACTGTAGGTGTGGTCACAAAGCCTTTCCCGTTCGAAAATGCTCGCCGAATGCAACAAGCCGAACTTGGTATCGAAGAACTTCGTAAAGAAGTTGACACTTTGATCGTCATTCCAAACGAACGTTTACTTTCACTTTCTGATAAATCTATTTCGATGATTGACGCATTCAAAGCCGCTGACACCGTGTTGCTTCACGGAGTTGGTGGTATCACAGAGATCATCACAACTCCAGGACTTATCAATCTTGACTTCGCAGATGTAAAGAGTGTCATGCAGGGAGCTGGCGGTGCGTTCATGGGCATTGGCAAAGCACGTGGCGAAAACCGTGCAACTGCTGCAGCCGAAGCAGCTATTGCCTCACCATTACTAGAAGAAAGTATTGAAGGCGCTCGTAATGTTTTGATCTCAATCGCCGGCGCGAGCGATATTGGCCTTTTCGAGGTGAATGATGCTGCCAACTTGATCAAGGCAGCGGTTCACAAAGATGCAAACGTAATTTGGGGCATGTCGGTAGACGAAAAACTTGGCGATGAAGTAAAGATCACTGTCGTTGCAGCTGGCTTTGATTCTGGCACCCCTTCATACCGTCCAGCACCAGTTATTGAAACCAATGAAGAAGGACAGATTCAGGATGCACCTGAAGAAAACCCAATCCCAACTTGGTTGAATCAAGATGCTGAAGTCACTCCTGAATCAGTTTCTAACGAAGGGTTCGGCCCAACTCCAGTAGAGATTCCAAGTTACGCAGGTCCAACTCGCAAAATCGTATTTGATGATACCGAATTGGGCGAAGAGATTGATGTTCCAGACTTCTTGAAGTAAATCTCATGCTCACTTTTGGATTTTTTGAAAATGCAAGTGGCAAACAGATTGCTAAGTGGGCTTTTTCAAATCGTACAGGTGGAAATAGTTTGCCTCCTTACGATTCTTTGAATCTTGCTACACATGTGCAAGACAACGCAATCGCAGTTGCTTTCAACAGAAGCAAAGCCCTCGAGGAGTTCGGATTCAAAGATGTCACTTGGCCAGGTCCTGTGCACGGAACCGACATTGGTTTTGTCGAAAAATCAAGTGGTTTGTTTCCAGATGTTGATGGGCTCATCACAAAACGTCGCGAAACGGTGCTTTCCACTTTAGGTGCCGACTGTGTTCCACTAATTGCTGTCGATGCGGAAAAGAAAATTGCTTTGACTGCGCACATTGGATGGAAAGGTGCAGCAGACGAAATACATATTTCAATTTGTGACGCACTTGAAGACTTGGGTGGAAGTTTAAAAAATACTCAGGTATTGCTCGGCCCTGCTATTTGTGGCAGTTGCTATCAGGTGGACGAAACTAGAAGAGCAGCAGTTTCAAAAGTATTGCCCGATGCAGTTGTCGGCACTGGAATTGATTTGAGACTCGGACTAAAGGCAAAACTAAAACCCGTCATGAATAGCGTTGAGATGGTCGGTGATTGCACTTTTGAAACTGCAGAATTGTTTTCACATCGTCGTGATGGCAAAACTGGCAGGCAAGCGGGATTTGTGGTTTTGCTATGAATCGGATTGACGAACTTAATTCGAATCTAGCTGACATAAGGACCCGAATCCATAAAGCCTGTGAAGATGCGAATCGCAATCCAGAAGAAGTCACACTCATAGCGGTATCCAAAACTTGGCCTGCATCCGATATTCGATTGCTGCACG
>JAHEEQ010000065.1:5133-6833 GCA_024640585.1 Micrococcales bacterium | reverse complement strand
ATGCGAACCCGTGCGAATCTCTGCGAATGTGCTCAAGATTTAAGCAAAAAGCAGATGGATTCCAGATTTTTTGGGTCCTTCCCAGCCAAGAACCTATGCGGGGGGCAAAAGCGCCAGATTTTCCTACCGATAGAGCCGAAATCCGGGTACGCGGTACGCAGCGGGTACGCACTGAACTACTTGTACATGGCCGTAGCTGTACTCATGGCTAGCTACCTGCAACGATAAATAGTGCTAAAAATTAAAGGTGGGGCGTTCAATTTTTCTTTGCTCGTATGCGCCCATTCTTGATTGAAAGTTGATATTTATCTTGAGTATCAATTGCGTCCAGCCAATCACCATCAATTTTCTCATTGACTGAATGTGATGATGCTTGATCAAAGATATTTTCATCAGGACTAAAGCGCAACACGTGCATCGCACCAGTAAAACTATCGATAACGACTGAGCCAAACTCAAATGGACAGTTGCTCTTCATGCAGGCATTCATAACAAGAAACCTACCGTTGTGAACACTAGAGGAACCGGGGCCACTCATGGCTGAACGAAATGCCCTGAACCGCTCAGGCTTGATTTTGCTAACGAGCAGCGAGCGAGCATCTCGATCTCCCATTGCAACGTCAGGGTGCTCACCCACCAAGTTGAGAAATTTCTTGTTGAATCTCAGATCAACAAAGTCACCTTGCTTGATAAAGACTCTTGTGGAGGCGATCAAATCACCGAGTTCATTTTCTGAACCATCATAAAAATTACTAACAAGCGCGTTGCTGAGTCTTTGCCCATCAAAGCCGAACTCATACTTAGTGAGCTTGTTTTTAGGGCCTATAAAACTGGTGCCAATTCGAGCGATGTTAATTCCTGAATCACCCATGAAAACAATGAAGTGATCACTGTATCCATGGCACATGGTTCCACCGCAATTTGTTGTTACGACCGCCAATTTGGCGTTTCTAGCATCAGGATAAGCAGCTCGTATGTGAACAATTGCGTCACAAGCATGGCTGATAAACAGCAACGACCTAGGTGCTTCGCGTTTGACTTCCAATCTCTTAAGCTCGCAGTTTTCTTTGAGACGCTGGCCAGAAACTTTCCCTTCAGCAACCTCAATAAAGTCACCGTTCACGAACCTCACCTTGTCAAAAATTTTGTACTCTTGGTTGTCACTCCAAGTGAAATCAGACTTTTGCGCAATAAACGTTTCTGCTTGAACTGACGAAAATAGGCTAAAACTTTGCAACAAAATTAACAGCAATAGATTTTTCATAGAGTAAAAATTCACCTCATTGTTATTACGTATGAGTCTATTTTTTGTGTCTAAACACTGAAGGCTCTATTGGATTTGATTCAACCCACAAACCAAATTTTGAGGTTCGAGCTTGAACTTCTGCGTCAGAGTACAACTTCTGATCTTCTAATGTCTGATCGCGTTGGTATTTTTTATAGTGCCATGCCATGCCGCGTTTGACTTGCTCTAGGCATACATCTTTACCTTCGACTAGCACTTTACCTAGAGTACGCTGATAGCGATCCTTCTTTGTCCATTCCACTCGAACGTCCTTGCCAAAGACCATATCTGAAAGGCTATGTTTTGATGCTTGACCAAATGGCTGTTTCTTCTCGGGTGCATCGATTCCAACTAACCTGATTTTGTGCTGTGTCTTTGCTTTATCGAGCACTGTAATTGTGTCCCCATCAGATAC
>JAHEEQ010000065.1:0-5033 GCA_024640585.1 Micrococcales bacterium | reverse complement strand
TACCTTAGTCATAAGGCTCTCAAGCTCACGAGCAAATTTGACATCATTAGCTGCTGATTTCAAAGGGCCCAACCGAGTTAGCTCATCTGTCAGAACTGTTAAGTCAGAAATACCAGTCAGTTTTTTTATTTCTGCAACAAAAGCGTTGTTTGCTTGAACCTCATCGGGATCGGGTTGCAGTGCTGAGTGAATGACAGACAACACCAATCCTAAAAAAAGCAATTGCAACAAGAAATCAACTAAAGTGATGTAAAGGACATGTTCACTCTGTCGCATTTGAGCTACCTATCACGCGATCTTCGCCTCTGTTGCAACTTGTGCTGCTGGCGCATTAACTTGTCTCGCAGCTTCGGATGCAGAATGCATGGCGATATTCAGATCATTAATCGAACCAAATAACTGTGACAATCCAGCTGTGACGGATTTCGCTGTTTGCTCTAATGCCTTCAATTGCGACGCTGCCTCACCAGAAGTCGCCACTGTAGATATTGACTGTTCTACGCTATGACGGTGACTTGCTAACGCCTTGGCCAAGTTATTAGCCTCCGCAGTTAGATCTCCAATTGTTGAAGCGAGATTGGCTGCATTATCGGGAAACGCTTTTGTTAATTGAAGCAATCCTGATGCCACGCCTGACTCACTCAGGGGCTCGATCACTTCGCTATCAAGTTTTCTAGAGGCCTCGACTGATGTTGCAGTCAGCTTGCTCAACGATGCAGCAGTTGTTTCTGCGGTTTCCTTGAAAATCCCAAGTGCTTCAGATGTGTTCAATATGCCGTCAAGCATATTCTGCAGCTGCCCAAGTTTTTCAAGTTTTGCCGCTATGTCAGTCGCCAGCTTTTGCACTTTTCTTGTCGTGGATGCAAGCTCAGAAATCCCAGCGGCACTTGCAAGACTAACTTCTTTCACGTTCTCCGTAATGCTATTTACAGAGCTTTCAATCTGAGATGAGAAGGATTGGATCTTTTCAGCAGCAACAGAAAAACTTATAGCTTCTGCTTCCACTTGAATGCGCCCAACCTCTTCGAGAACATTAGAGATAGCTTCTGAGAACTTTGTTGTTGCACTATCTATTGAGTCTGCACATCTATCCAAAGACTTCTGAGCGGTTTGTTCAATTGTTGTTGTGTAAGTCGAGATCGTCTTGCTCAGCATCTTTTCAAGACGTTCTTCTAATTGCTCAACAAATGCACTTGCTTGATACCCAGCTCTATCAAATTCGCCAGAAACTTGCGTAACTGATGCAACCAATTCTCTAGTGGATTGAATGACATCCATCTCTACTTGGCTTGATGACTTTGCCATCAACAACAATCGAGCGAACAAGGCTGCACCAGTTGCAACCAACCCGAGTCCAAATTGCAGGAGTATCCATTGCATGCTGGGTGGTTTACCACTTGTATCTATCGCAATAGAAATTGCAGTCGCGACTAATGTAATAACCGTGACCAGAAATCCAAAGTAATAAATACTATCCACCTCAGCAGGTGAGAGTATTTTCTGTGAGGCTAGAAATCGATGGTAAAACACCAAAGGGATGATGCCCGCAGCCAAGCCAAACCATTGATACACCGACTCATGGGGTAAAAAGCTTGAACTCAGGATGCCAAGTAGAGATAAGAGAAACAGAGGTAGAAACGATTTGTGCATACATTTCAACCTGGTAAATCATCACGTCTCAGACAAGCATCTTGCTTGCATGAGCCTTGGTTATCACCAAAGAACCAAAGCCAAAATTCATCACGACATTGAATTGCAGCTCGATTTGAAATTGTTCTAGGAATCACATTTAACTGTACGTCTACGTGCTTAAAGCTTGGGCGTTCTACTGCCCCAGTCCTACTGACTCTGAAATCTTTGATCGCCTGCTTTCCAGATGAGCATGAGTAGAGTGAGAATTTTGGGGTGTACTCAAGGAAATCTGAAAACACTAATAGTTTTGTAACGTCTTCTGATCGGAAGTGTTTGTCATCCAGTGATAGATCAATCAAAGCTTGAGCAATCGGAGACTCAACGGGGTGGTTGGTTGCCTTGATTGGTGCACTCAAATCTGCTTTGAGCTTCTTTTTGAAATTCTCAAAATCACGTGAAACCTTTTTCGCGTTCTCCACATATTGCGAACCTTCGGTCCTCGGTTTGCACCCTTCAAAACTTGGCTTCAAATTTGTTTTAGATAGCTTTGTAATTTCATAGACAGAGATTAGTTCCCCAGCTGGAACACGCTCTTCAATATGTTTCCATGTTCTCTCAACTATTGCATCGACCGTCTGACTTGATACAGACTCACTGTGATCCAGCAAAATTACAGTTTTCGATTTAATCTTCGGATCACAAACTGGCGGTGGAGACATAAGTTGTTTAAGTGTCAGTAGCGCGATCAAGAACGCTACCGATCCACCAATCATGTACCAAGCTTTTTCTCTTCGTGTCATTTAGTAACCTGCATTTTGAACTTGCCCGTGTGCGCGAAGTGATGCTGTTGCACTTTGTCGAATTGTTTCCATGTATCTTTGAAATTCGTCTTGGACTAGCTGATGAATCCTGCTTCGAATTTGCTGCAATTTATTGCCTAACAAAGTGACTTTTTCATCTGCAACAGTTTTTGATTTTGTTGAAAGTTGATCAATCGACCCCAATAGGTTTTCAACTCTTTCGTTGTTAACTTCTGGCGTGATATTTGACAGTTGCTCAAAATACTTTGGCGCTGGTGTAGAGCGAGTTGCTTTATTGGCTCCACGATAAGCCTCAATCACCAAATTCAGTTCGCCTTGAATCTTTCTTACATTTCCATCAAAGGTTGATTGAGCCCCTTGGACTTGCGCCTTAAGTGCGTGACTATTACGTTGTGAGGCGATAAGAGACGTTCTCAACTCGTCTACTTCATTTGCTATCTGGTGGACCTTATCTACAGCTGCGTTGAATGCCTGATCTTTGGCTTTCGTGAAGGCTAGTTCAGTTGCTTTATGCCTGCGATCCATTTCACCGTAGCCTGGGTGTTTATCGTCATGCGAATAGCCCTTCCAAAATGCAAGGCAACTGCAGATTGCGCCAACAAAGAACAAGACAAAGCTCATTACATCGATGTCTGGAAATTCAAGAACGAACACTCGGAATGCATCGCTGACCGCGGTTCTGAAAGCGGCAACCAACATAGCGGTTGTTGGCTCTGCCAAATTTTCTTGGATCACTTGTTGTTGCAAAAGTTCGTACTGCACTCTGAAAGTTGAAAAAATTAAATTCAAAACTACTGCCAAAACTATGAATGCAATCAGTCCTGCGTAGCCTGTGATCTTTTCTTTTAGCGCTGGCAAATTCACATACCTATACATAGAACCTAGTGCAGCTGCTAGGCTCATGTTCACTACTGACACAGACAGAGCTACAACGGCCCCACCCAGCAACCCTGACGAACCTTGATAAAAGAATGCGTTCACTACTGTCTCGATTACCACAAACATGATCAAGAAAGCGAAATGAAACAGTTGGTCTGGTGGGTAGTGTGCCGGGTCGCTAATTTGATTTCTTGTCTTGAAGCTATTCAATGCGGCACGAGCCTCCAGTTCTCTTGCACATGCAGTAACCAAAGAGTGCTCTTCTTTCGATAGTGCGCTATGAAATGCCCCTTCAAGCAAGTCGTGCTCTAAATTCGAGTTGCAAGCTGCTTCGATTGCTTCAATTTTTTGATCAATATCACTGATCTTTTTTTCGGCATCAACAAACGAGTCCGTTCGATCCGACTCCTCTGCCTCTACAAATTGCTTGGCCTGAAGTACTACTTTGATTTCATTCAAGTCTGGGGAGTCAGATGCTGAATCGGGACGCAAGAACCCGCCTTCTTTGACGCCAAGTTCTTCCATTTGCTTACGCAACTCACTGATTGATCCTGCGGTGTATCCCATGTGTTCCTCGAGCAAATCTTTCTCAATGTTGTCATTTTGCAGCACCTTTGCCTTTCACTTAGGCCGTGTTGCAAAGTTTTAGGACTATTTTCTATGTGTGAAACCCTCCGCTAAATTAGTGTTGATTTGTTAGTTGAGATTCCTGATTGCTGAGAAGGTCGATTCACATCTATCTCATGCAGAGCTCCAAGTCTATAACTCAGAAAACTTCTAAAACGGGAACTAAAGAAGCAATCATTGAGGCAGATTTACTCTATTTTTTGGCGTATTGATTCTAAGAAAATTGTCGCGAACACCATGCCAAGAAATCACCTCTTACCTAGCGATGGAAGCCCCGCTCTGTAAATTATGGGAATTTTCTTTTTCTTAGGAGGGCGTACCCCTCTTGGAATTTCGTTAACTGTAGTCACGAAGCATCTTCTTGCGTCAATCTCCGAGCTTGTTTGAAGCACGGTAATCCTGCCCTTGGTAACTACAAATAGCTTTCCTCGCGAAAACAATCGAACAACAACATTACGACCTGAAGTGCCAAAAACAGTTTGACCTTTTAACATCCTCGTCAGTGGAACTTCAGTCATTGAATATCCTTTGGGCAACCTGTACTTTTCAAAGCCAATTTAGTTAGAGCATGAAGGTTTGATATCAACCGCCAGTTATCAACTTCTTGAAACTGGAAAGCAGCGAAAGTTTCTTTGTCGCGGGGGCGCATCCCCATGAAAACTTGGAGATGGTCGGTAAAGCTTCTGCAAGTTGATCTTCAACCTTTTGAACAAAAGATGCTTCAATTTTTGCGATCTGAGCGTTAAGAAGTCGCTGTGAATGCTTTGTCAACGAAACAATTCCCGCTACCTCATTTGAGAGCCACCACAAGAGGCACGCCAAATATGTATCCATCTCGTCTTCGGATGATGCCATTTCGCACAAGACCTTCCAGGCGTAGCCCTTGGATGCCGGCTCCATGAGTTCCCTAGCGATGTCGCTGAATTTCGTTGTTGTCAGTGAAAGTTCGTTGAACTTTTCGAGAATTTCTTCTGGGGTGAGTCCGCTCTCTTTAAGAGCAACCTTAGATTTTGAGACATCATCTTGTTTTCTGAGGAACGCCGGAATCTCGAAATCATCCATGTTCTGCGAGTC
>JAHEEQ010000062.1 GCA_024640585.1 Micrococcales bacterium | reverse complement strand
TTGAGCTTTGACACAGCCGCCACCGTGGCACGTGCCAAACGCATCATGGCGCTGTACGAAGCTCAGGGTGTGAAGCGCGAGCGCGTGCTCATCAAAATCGCCTCGACTTGGGAAGGCATTCAAGCCGCTGCGGAGTTAGAGCGCGAAGGCATTCGCACCAACCTCACGTTGCTGTTTTCATTTGCTCAAGCTGTGGCCTGTGGTGATGCCAAAGTGCAACTGATTTCCCCCTTTGTGGGCCGCATTTACGACTGGTACAAAAAGTCGGCTGGTAGTGCGTGGGTGGAGTCTGACAACGCAAATGCAAACGACCCTGGCGTGAAGTCGGTCCGCGCGATTTACAACCATTACAAGCGTCACGGCATCAAGACCGAGGTGATGGGCGCGAGCTTCAGAAACGTAGGGCAAATTACTGCGCTGGCAGGGTGCGATTTGTTGACGATTGCGCCTGAGTTGCTGACGCAACTAGGGGCCTCGAATGAGCATTTGACTCAATCGTTAAACGTGTCAACGGCCATGGCGTTGAACCTGCCTGAAATTCATCACTCGGAAGCTAGTTTTCGTTATGCACTAAACGAAGATGCCATGGCTACTGAGAAGCTAGCAGAGGGCATTCGTGCATTTTGTGTGGATGCGGTCAAGCTTGAGGGATTGATGTCAGCTGCGTAGTTGACGCTGCAACTCCTTCTTTAGAAGTACTTATGCGATCAACTAAAAGTATCTAAAAAATTGAGTATTACTTGTAATTAAGGCATTAATTTAATTGGATAGTTCGCAATATTACGAAAAATATTGCGATGCCTGTAGCTTGGCTGTCTCCACAAGCAAATCCTGGTCACCTTGCGTGGGGTCAACTGAGGGCGCATGTGCTTTTCAGGGTGCTGTCATGGCCCTTGTCAGGTGGTGGCGCTTTGACTTATCTGCACATGCTCAAGGACTGCTCAATTTCAACGCGGCTAGATGGGGCGTGGGAAAAAGAAATTGAAGTTTTATTAATTGCAGTGACTTGTTGTAATTTGCCAAACGGTCAAATCCCAACGGCAAAAGATCTATATCACCCATACGTCCATGCCCAAGAGCGCTGTAACCGCGCAAGGCAAACGGCAAAGTACTCCAAAAGGAAGGGCGTTGACCATCTGTACTTGCGTGCAATTTTGTTTTACGCAGCGCAAGGCAGGGTAATGCCGATTTCAGTCTTAAGTGGGCTAACGCAACTTTATAAAGTCTTGGTCAAGACGCTAGAGCAGCCTCAAAAGCTAAAAGGATGGCTAGCCATCATTGATGCACTAGAGGGTAAAGAGGTGGGTCGATTTTCTGATTGCTTGCCCACGATCAAACAAAAAACGCAACGAGCCATGGCGATATGTTGCGATCGAATACTTGATTCGCCAATGCCAGCGCTAACCCATCTGAAAACGTTAAAAGATATTAGAAGAAATCTTGAGGCAGAGCAAAGCGAAGAAGAAACAAGCACAGCGAAAGATATTGATACAACAACAGGCTTGAAAAGAGTCAAGAGTGATCAAGTCGCTACCGAGCTGGAGAACGTGAAAAAGCACAGGCCTGAGAAATTCAGTCGTGGTGATTCGCTCATGACGTACTTGATGTCTGGCCTTCAATACCAAGAACGCTCACAACGTCTAGGGCTCGGCTCTAGAAACTCAATGCCTATTGCGCATGTGCGTCAGATTGCTCAGTCATTGCTCCGTCGATGTCATCAATTTAGTCGAACAACCTCAGATGAGGCAGACGTGAATTTGTTGGCGTTGTTGCAGATCTCGTTGCCTCTTCCTTTTCATGTGTTGATGAATGTGTCCTTGGTGGATATGAATGACATTCGATTGGATGCTGATCATGGATGCATTCGTTTCAATATGGGAAGAATGCTGAAGTTAGTGGATGTCAGTGAGTTAGATGAAAAACAAATTGTCTTACCTCTGCCGTTGGTTGTTGCACAAGCGTTACGACGTCGATGGCTTGCCTATCCATCTGCATCGTATGTGTCGGAATTGTTTAGCGTCAAACCGAATACGCAGCGTTGGAAAGGTCTAGAGTCAAAGCATCGAGTTGAACTCAAAAAATGTAGCGATACCAACTTCAAGGCTTGGCCTGGAAAGTGGGTCCATTCCATAGGTAACGTTTACTTGCATGTGCTTGGAAACAATCTAGAGGCGGCTGTCTGTGGACTCTCGCCTAGATTGGCAAATGGAAACATACTGAATTACTTTCACCCTAATGCAAAAGAGTTGGAGAAATCTTGCGGTCAAGTTTTTTTATACCTTGGCTTGGGAGATATCAAACGCGTAGTAGCTGATACTTTTCAGTTTTATGGAAAAAATCCTACACAAGAAGATTTAAGAAAAGGATTTGATGCCATGCTGGGTGCGCTGAATCTGGCGACTCAAGTTATTGCACGAAATAGCCCGTTACCGAAAAAGATTGAGAGTTTTAATCAGTGCGCTCGACTCAGTCTCGCCATGTTGGTCTTTAGCGTTGGAGGGCGAGGGTCTAAACCTGAAGAGATTTCCAATGGTGCGATCTATGGCTCAGATGAGTTTGTGTTTTGGAATGATAAACAAGTAGAAGAGGATAGAGGTCCTCGCTTGGTTCCAAAAATTAGTTTGACCAAAAGAGTATTGACTCAATATGGACTAGCTCAAGTCGCTTTGGCTAAAGATTTGGTTCAGCATATGCCCAAAGCTAAAAATGAAATTTGGCACGAACTCGCGCAAGGCCAGTATCGATTCAATGTCGCAGCATTTAATGAACTCGAAATCGATGGTCGGGTAGTCAAGCGTCGACCGTTGCGTGCTGATGCGGTAGAGGATATGTCCATGAAGTACTTTAAACGAGGAAAAAACTTCATGCGCCATGTCCTTGTGACGGTGTGGAGTCTCGAACATCGAGATCACAACTTACTCAGAGTTATCACAGGGCATGCGACTGTAGGGCTAGAGATGCCAACTGCTGCATCCGTCTACTCGCCGATTTCAGCGATCAAAGCATCAGGTCTTGAGTTAGAAAAAGTCTTTAGCAACTGGATGAATCTATCTTGGATTGCAAAGAAACAGTCTTTTCACTGCGCTTTTTTAACACTTCCAATGCATGCGCTCTACAAGCATGCGCAAACATGTCGGCGTGTCGTAGAGGACGGGGTGAAAGGCCCTCAATTTGGCAGTAGCCACATAGCGGCTGAAATTGTTGCCAAGAAAGTTCGACTTGAGTTGCTACAAGGCGATGGCCATTTATGTGAGTGGTCAGGACTTTGGCTTCATTTGGTGATGTTTGATGGGTTGTTTGAAAAAACTGATTTAGAAAAAATATTGAGTAAAGGGCAAGAGGCTTTTACCAAAGGTCCCTATGGATGGCATGTCCGCTGGCGACGTGTTGGCGATATGCATGACCGAGTTTCCCCACTGCAAACACCTACGTCGCTGTATCTGAACCAATGCGTGAAATTAACAAAGCTACCTGATCGTGCTTCTGTTGAGTCGAATGTGAATCAATGGCTATCTCAATCGATTCCAGGTTTTTTTGATGATGACATCCAATCGCTTGCCTCTATCGATCTTCTCACTGCGGCGGTGTCGTTATGGCTTGATTTGTCGCTTCCTACAACCTTGCAGCTTGCGTATTCACCTCGTCAATCTGCGCCAATCCCAACAACACATGCATCGTTAAAGCTTCTTGGGATAAACATACCTAGCGTGACAAAGTCTAAGGGTCTCCATACGCAATTAAGTCCACTGGGTGAAGAGCTGGCTTGGATTTATAGCACCATCAACAAAATTGGCAGTAACAAGGGCCGACTTGGTGAACTCCGAGCGTGTGCTAACCATTACGAACTTATGGCAACGCAGCGCGCTCCTTTTTCTGATGCGACATGGTCACAGGCTATGCATCGTTGTATCTTGTTCAATAACGAATTAGTCAGATCTTCAAATCCTGGTCGTTTGGAATTCAGCAGTGTTGCGACATACATGGGAACTCTGCGCCATGCCATATTGACACTCGAATTATGCTTTCCAGGTGAGCTCAATGAATTAGATTTCATTGAGATTTCAGATGTCTTTTTCACGGTGTCTGCACGAGTAGAGCATGAGGAGGACTCAAATCATTCTCGGCGCCAAGACGCACAGAACGCAGCGGCGATGTGGTTTTTAAAAACACTTCAAAGTGTTGGATATGCGGTGCCAAATGACGTTTTTATAAAACATAAAAGTGCATCGCCGCTTCCTGTCAAAGTGACGGCGGTTAGTCACATCACACCGTATGAATTTGAAGGGGGTGTCAGATTAAGTCAATCCTGGGACTCGGAGAATAGCCTACGATTAGCAAAATTAGAGGTCTCTAGTTTGCTATTGCGAGAGGCTCCAATGCGTTGGAGAGAGTGCGCAAGCTTAATGAGCTCAAGTTTACTGACGTGGTCGTATGGGGTTGTGATTAAACCTGTTGGATTAAGTCACCTGAAATCGGAGAGCAGTCATCGATTACTTCCAGTCAGTGGTGAATTGCATGAAAAGCTTTTGAAGCTTCACCATCGAGTTTGTGTACTCAAAAGAAGTTCACACCAAGATGAGTTTTTATTCTTAGACTCTGAGTCCAATACGATTGGAGACTCCGCAAATTGGCTTCATCAATCATTGACCCAATCCTTGTCTATTACGAGTAACGATGCAGATTTTCGAATTCACCATTTACGCGCGAGATCCATCAGTTACAAGCTGTTTGAGAGCTGGGACGAAGTACTCCACGGGTTTTTAACCGGTCGTATCGGTCCAAATTTTCTGCAAGAGTATTTTGGATACACAAAGGAAAAAGCTTGGCGTGTAGATGAGGTTTGCTTACTAGCAGGTCATTCGCGTCCACGAACAACCATTCTTTTTTATTTTTATACGCACCATTTCATCCGTGCGATGTCGCTGTCGGCACTTTTGGCGTTTGAACGCCCGAGTGGTAAGCAGTTATCAAGCATCAAGGCAAATGGTGACGTATCAAGTTGCAATACAAGAAAAGATATCAAGGGCCGGATTGATCCATGGCTATTGCCTGTCCAGCGATTCATCGATGATCGAGATATCAGGTTTAAAAAGAATCATGCATCTAAACCGGACACATTTTTTGGTCGCGCTGCTAAGGTTCACTCGATCTCTGAGAGTCTGCAAATCTTTGATGCGGTCATCTATTTGTACATGCGACTACTCAATTTTGAGGAGATTAACGCATTAGACATTGCACACATCACGATTTCTCAAGCTTCTTATTTGGAGAAAATTTTCCTCAGAAAGCGTAAGGGCGTTGCGTTTTCATTTATTCAACGTTTTTCTTCGCAGTTTGCTGAGCAGACGTTAACCGATGATTCCTATTTTCGAAGGTCAACAGACTTTCACGCACTGTTCAACATTTTTCGCCAACGCAAGGTGCTGGAACTAAAAAGCATCCTCGACTTAATTATTCGCAACGATTTACATGAGGATTGGGAGTCGCGCTTGTTCGACGCGGCGAACGTTTTCAAGATGAGTGGCTATTGTTTAGAAGTCGTGAGCGATGCTCGCTATACCAATGCAGCTCAAAATGCACGATTGGCACAGCACTGTGCAATTCGCTTGAGTGCTCCAGCTCAGCGCATAGGGTTGCATCCACGGATTACCTTGCTACCAAATAAGAACAACCTAACTGGGCGTGCTAGGCGTTTGTTGCAACTCAAGCTTCTCGTGCTTGCGTGGAGCCTTTGTGCTCTGTCTAAAAATGGGGCCTAAATCAAATGAGAAAAAGTAAGAGCAAAGAAATGGATGCCAAAACAAAAAGAAGGCTTTATGAAGATTCGAAGCAAGACCAATTTGTGGGATCTTTGAAAGCGATGTTCAAAGATGATCCAAAGTTGGCAAAGGCATATCTTCCTGACGCCCCTTTTGTTTTGCTCGCGGATGTTCAAAAACTCCTTGATCACGCTGGCGAATTGCTTTTGAGTTTAGCTAAAGAGAAATCTGTTGTGATGCTTGAGCGCAAGCCAGTCGTCGAACTGTTGATGTCGTTGGTTTCACTTAAGAACACTTACCTTTCTCCTGAACTCAATGATGACTTAGAGGTGGGGGTGCGAAGGCACGCCAAAGAATTTGTAACAGCAGCAAGGCAGGTGCAAATTATTCTTGATAAGACCAAAGTTGATGACGTTTTTTACGAAGATTTTCAAGCGGAAATTGACAATACAAGCAATCCGGATTTTTCTAGAGATGTGCTGAATCGGTTTGGCTCATATCCTTTGGTTGTTCATTCGGATTTTGGTTCCATTGATTTCAATTTGGATCCGAGCATTCCGAAAGACTTACCAAGTAAAAATGTGCACCGCGTCACAGTCTCGCTCAGCGAAGGGTTCTCTGATAGCGAAAAATGTGCTTCTGTTCGTGTGCATGACATTGACGGTCATGCGAATAGTTTGTTGAGCAAAGGTGAGCTGTACAAGTTGACGGTTGATAAGCCAGAATTTAGGCGCCCACTGCTGGAGTCTCAGATGTACAACCGAATGCTAGAGATCGATATTCGGATCCCGCGTATATCTATTTTCCCTAAAGCCAAGGCGCTTCCTTTCTTGGCTTTGGTTAATATTATTTCGTTGAGTCACGAAGTCGAGCCTTTTCACCAACAGGAGCATTTTGATTTTGGTCAGCGATCTTGGGGGTAATTGGCATTAAAAAAGCCTCACGATCAAAGATCGTGAGGCTTTGGACATTAAACAAGAGCACCGAAATGCTCAAGTAAAGTAGCTGAGCAATTACATGCCCATGCCGCCCATACCACCCATGCCGCCCATGCCACCCATGTCAGGCATACCGCCAGCAGCTTCG
>JAHEEQ010000010.1:411-31682 GCA_024640585.1 Micrococcales bacterium | reverse complement strand
TTTTCGCGGCGCGCGTTCTTTGCAATATCTGCCGCGTGCATCCGATGTTCAGTGAACTGAATCTGCAAATCAAACTGGGCTTCGAGGCTGCGGACAATCACGTCTTTGGTCCATCCACCCGAGGTGGTGGCGAAGGGATTGGTGATTAGAACTGCGCGCACCCGCTCACTCTATTGCGAAAAGTGCATCTGAGTTTTGGGTGCGTAGAATTCGAATATGACTCAATACCAGTCCCGAACCAAAGGCGAAAAGTTGTTGCTTGTGGCCATAGCAATCGGAGTCTTTCAAATGGCGGGTCTTGCTGGATACGCAATCTCGATTGTTATGTCGGCGAGCATTAATGGCACGACCGGCGCAACTGGTTCGGATGTATCGCCAACACTTTTGGCAATTATTTATATCGCATTTTCATTATTGATTGCGCTTGTAATTCGGGGATTAATGCGGCGAAATGGTTCGGCTCGCACACCATACTTGGTAGTGCAAGGATTTTCATTAGTGGTGGCCCAAGCGTTGATTTCTGGTGCAGAGAGTTTTGAAATTGGCCTCGGCTGGCTTTTAGTTTTGGTAGGGCTCTTCGCTGCATATGCAATTATGAGTTCCGCCGTTTCAAGTGAATTGAATATTCAGCGATGACAAAAGCCGAACGGATGCATGATTTCGATCCGAAATTGACTGACTTAGTTTTAACTTATGTTCGCGACCGAGTTTTGCTCGAAGAAGCGCCACTTGATTTTCCTGGTGTAAAAGCAGATTTAGAAAAACATATCGATGGCATGATTGCGGAGAAAGGTCATGACCCAGTCAAAGTTTTGGATTTGTATTCTGAAACTCTTGCTAAAACTATTTTGAGTACAGACAGTCCGCGCTTTTTGTCTTTCATTCCTGCAGCGCCAACCAAAGCTTCTTTGTTGTTTGACACAGTTGTGGGATGTGCTTCCATTCAAGGAATGTCTTGGCTAGAAGCGGCTGGTGCATTGGTTGCTGAAAACCAAGTGTTGCGTTGGATTGCAGACTTGGCCGGCATGCCAGCAAGTGCTGGTGGCACTTTTGTAAGTGGTGGATCTGCCGCGAATTTGAGTGCGCTAACAGTTGCGCGGGATGCAGGAAGAGCTCGCACCGGATCAAAGGATGTGCGAGTTGCGATGAGCGTTCAGGCTCACTCATCAATCGGTAACACACTCCATATTTTGTCTGTCGAACCATTCATTTTGGAAACCGACAATGATGTAGTGACCGAAGCGAGTATTCGTCGCTCACTTGCAAAAGACACTGGCACAACTCCGATTGTTGGAATTGCAGTTACAGCAGGCACCACAAATGCTGGCATCGTTGATGATCTTGCAGGAGTGGCGCGCGTAGCGAAAGAAAAAAACTGGTGGTTCCATGTCGATGGCGCATATGGTGGTGCGGGCTTACTTTCACAATTGGTGCGTGACTTGTACGACGGTATTGAACATGCAGATTCATTTATAACCGACCCGCACAAGTGGTGGTTTGCGCCATTTGATTGTGCCGCTATTTTGTATCGCGACCCTGCTCTAGCGGTGAAAGTGCACACGCAAGATGCTTCGTATTTGGATGTTTTGCACGACGGACTTCCAATTGGAGATTTCAATCCAACTGATGTCGCGTATCACTTGACTCGGCGTGCACGTGGATTGCCGTTCTGGTTTTCACTAGCTGTTTATGGAACCGATGCATATCGTGATGCGGTAAATGCCTCAATTGAATTGGCCCGAGAGACTGCTAAATACATAGAAACTTTGGAACACATCGAACTTGTGCGAGATCCAGTTTTGTCGGTAGTGGTTTGGCGCCGCAAAGGTTGGAAATCCGCTGACTACGAACGTTTGCAAGCAGATTTGTTAAATCACCAAATTGCTTTTGTGACGCCATCAAAGTGGAAGGGCGAGACCGTAGGTCGCTTCGCATTTTTGCACCCAGGAACAACACTTGATTTAGTGAAAGAAATCTTCGAACACTGCAAGTAAGTCAGACTCCGAGTGCTTCTCTGATGTCTAGTTTCAGTTTCGAAGCTGCAATTTCCAGATTTAATCTATCTTGCGAATAATCACTAACCGGTGCGATTAATTCGATGTAGGCCTTTAGCTTTGGTTCGGTGCCACTCGGACGGACAATGATTTTGCCGTTTGCAAGTTTCAGATAAATGCCGCTGGTTGGAAGCAGCCCGTGCAAGCCAGATTGCATGTCGATTACTTCAATAATTTGATGCTCAGCGATTTGCTTAATGTATTTAAGTTTTTCAAGAGCGGCAGGAATAGCGCTCATATCGGTCATTCGAATTGAAAGTTGAGTGGTGAAGTGAAGCCCATACTCGATTGCGATTTCTTGAAGTAGATTCGCAAAAGTTCTTTTGTTTTGTTTTAGGTACGCGACAAGCTCTGCAATCCGCAAACCTGCAGTAATACCGTCCTTGTCTTTTACATTCTTGGAGTCAACGCAATAGCCAATTGCTTCTTCGTAACCAAAAATCAAATCAGGGATTCGGCCAATCCATTTGAACCCTGTCAAAGTCGCTTGATATTTCACTTGGTTTTTCATTGCAATCTTTTCGAGAAGTGAAGCCGAAACGATGCTGGTTGCGAGTGTCCCTTCTGGTTTGGACAGATTGAAAACTTTTGCGCGTTCGAACTCCCACCAAGCGAGTGCGCCACCAAGTTCATCGCCCGTAAGAAGTCGCCAAGCTCCATTTTCCAAAATCCCGGCTGCGCATCGATCAGCATCTGGGTCGTGCGCAATTGCAATGTCTGCGTTTATGTATTTTGCAAGGTCTAGCAAAAGATTGCAGGCTCCAGATTCTTCTGGATTTGGAAATGGCACTGTTGGAAAATCCGGATTCGGCTCTGCTTGAGCTTGTACGACATGCACATCTTTAAAACCAACTTGGTTGCATGCTGCAAGCCAGGTTTCGTGGCCGACCCCATGAAGTGATGTGGAAGCGATCTTTATTTCTTTAGTAACAGAATCGTTTACAACTGATTCGCAAGTTTTTAGGTATGCATCAATTACTTCATCATCGCAGGTGTACCAAGTGTCACCAAGTGGAATGCCCGAAACATTTTCCACTTTTGCAATTAGGTTTGAAATCTCTGTGTCAGTTGGCGCAATGATTTGACAACCATTGCCCAAGAAAACTTTGTAGCCATTATCTGCTGCTGGGTTGTGCGATGCAGTGACCATGACAGCGCCATCTGCCTTGAAATAGTTCACCGCAAATGCAAGAACTGGAGTAGGAAGGGCACGCGGCAGCAAGATTGCCTCAAGTCCAGCGCCGCTTGCGATAGCGACTGTATCAAGTGCGAAGTCGAGTGATTTGTGGCGCGCATCAAATCCAACCACAATCTTTTTTGCGTTACTTTGTTTTAAGTATCGCATAAAACCAGCAGTTGCCCGAGAAACAACTGCACGATTCATTGATGCCGGACCTGGCGCGATTGGTCCGCGCAATCCAGCTGTACCGAATTGAATGAATGGCCCAAACCAAGTTTCGAGTTTCTGAATAGCTACTTCGTCACCTGCGATTGCTTTTTCAAGTGTATTTGTGGCTAGTTCTGCCGTGGTTTCGTCCGGATCATCGGCTACCCACGACCTAACTTGTTGAATTAGTTCTTCAGAGATCATCATCAGAGTCAATCACAACTCTTGAACGCAAATTTTGAATGTAATCCTCGGGAGCGCCCGCAGCGGTTGCGGCATTGATGATGTCCTCAACATATTTTCGAAGCGGAAGTCCGTCTTCATAGCCTTGCACAACATAAATCCAAGCGGTTTCGTCTTTTTCTAATGTGGAAACGCGCACGCGAATTTTCGTGTAGAAACCTAAATCAAATCCTTCAGCTGAATTTAAGTTTTTCTCGTCTTTCTCAGTCAGCGCATAAAGCATTACAAAAACTTGGGTCTCTGGATCTTCAACGATTGTTGGAAGCGCACATTCCCATCCAAGATCTGCGCCACCAAAAGTGAGTCGCCAACCTTGCAACCAACCAGAGCCGATAACCGGTGAATTTGGCGCTAATTCGAGCATACGTTTTGGATCTAAGTTCGATCCGTAGGCTGCGTAGATCGCCATTTAGTTTTACTTAATTTCGCAAAGTGTGCCGCCATTGGAAATGGTTGCACCAACAGTTACTTGTAATCCAGTGATGACACCAGATTTGTGAGCAGTCAGTGGTTGTTCCATCTTCATTGCTTCAAGGACGAAAACTAAATCGCCTTGTTCAACCATTTGACCTTCGTTCACAGCAATCTTCACAACTGTGCCTTGCATTGGAGAGGTAAGTGCATCTCCAGCTGCAGTAGGCCCGCCCTTCTTCGCAGTCCGCTTTGGACCTGGAGTAGAAGGTTTGGTGAGAATTCCGGTTGGAACGCCGAAGTTTGCTGGCATTGTTACTTCTACACGTTTGCCGTCAATTTCGAAAACTATTGAATTGCGATTTGCATTGTCACCAACATTTGCACTGTCGCCCGAGTAAGGTGGAATTTCGTTGTTGAATTCTGTTTCGATCCAGCGAGTGTGCACTTTGAAGTGTCCATCAACGGCCACGAAATCTGGTTCGTTGATTACAACTTCATGGAATGTGGTTGCGGTTGCGATACCTTCAACTTTGAATTCCTTCAAAGCGCGACGAGCTCTTTCGATTGCTTGTTTGCGGGTTGCGCCAGTGATGATTATTTTTGCAAGCAATGAATCGAAGTTGCCACCAATTTCGTCGCCTTGTTTGAAGCCAGTATCAACGCGAACGCCTGGACCTTCAGGTAAAACAAAAGTGTCTAGACGGCCAGGAGCTGGCAAGAAGTTGCGGCCAGGATCTTCGCCGTTGATGCGAAATTCAAGTGAATGTCCACGCACGATTGGATCGTCATAACCAAGTGCTTCGCCTGCAGCAATTCGGAACATTTCACGAACGAGGTCGATGCCAGTTACTTCTTCAGATACTGGATGTTCAACCTGCAGACGTGTGTTGACTTCTAAGAAGGAAATTGTGCCGTCTGTTCCAATCAAGAATTCACAAGTGCCAGCACCAACGTAACCTGCTTCGCGCAAGATAGCTTTTGATGAACTGTAAAGCTGATCGATCTGCCATTGCTCCAAAAATGGTGCAGGTGCTTCTTCAACGAGTTTTTGGTGGCGACGTTGAAGTGAACAGTCGCGGGTTGAAACCACAACTACATTTCCATACATGTCTGCAAGGCATTGAGTTTCAACGTGACGTGGTTTGTCGAGATAACGTTCTACAAAACATTCGCCGCGACCAAAAGCCGCAACTGCTTCGCGAACTGCCGAATCAAAAAGTTCTGGAATTTCATCAATGGTGCGCGCAACTTTCAATCCGCGTCCACCGCCACCGAAAGCAGCTTTGATAGCAATTGGTAATCCGTGTTGCTGTGCGAATGCAACAACTTCATCTGCATTTTGAACAGGATCTGCAGTTCCCGGAACTTGAGGAGCACCAGCTCGTGCTGCAATATGACGCGCAGAAACTTTGTCGCCAAGACCGCGAATTGCATCGGGTGATGGACCAATCCAAGTTAGTCCTGCATCAATTACTGCTTGTGCAAAATCCGCGTTCTCGCTTAAGAATCCATAACCTGGGTGAACTGCGTCGGCCCCGCTTCGATGAGCAACATCAATAAGTTTTTCGATAACCAAATAGGTTTCAGCAGCAGAGGAGCCATTTAGTGCGTAGGACTCATCAGCCATAGTCACATGGAGAGCGTCGCGATCTGGATCTGCATAAACCGCAACAGATGTGAGACCTGCATCTTTACAGGCGCGAATAACGCGAACTGCAATTTCACCACGATTAGCGATGAGCACTTTGGAAAGCGGCCGAGGCAATGTGACTCCTATTGGTTAGGTGGTGAGTTTAAGAACCGAAATGGGCTACTAGATAGTCACTTGAGCATGAATTTAGGTGCTCAAGCGTGGTTTTTGAGCACAAATTCCCAACCGAGACCCAGTTTTGCGAATAAGAGGCGCAAGGTGGGCAGGGAAAGGCCGATGACATTTGAGGGGTCGCCGTGGATTTCCTTGATGAACGGACCGCCAAGGGAATCCAGGGTGAAGGAGCCAGCCACATGAAGTGGCTCTCCAGTTTCGACATACGCATTGATTTCGGCGTCAGTCATTTTGTGGAATACAACTTCAGTTGTGGTGATTTGTGAAACTTCTTCACGGTTTTCACCTTTGATCCAAATCACAGAGTGGCCGGTGTGTAAATGACCTGCTCCACCACTCATAAGTTTCAAACGTTCAAGTGCGGTTTCACGATTTAATGGTTTGCCGTGGGGTTCACCGTCGAATTCCATAACGGAATCGCAGCCGATAACTATGGTGTTTGTGCCTGCAAGATTCTTTGCAACTTCTTCGGCTTTTGCGATTGCAAGTCCTAATGCAATCTCATTTGGTGCTTGCCAATTATTTTGGCGCGCAATTTCATCCTCATCTAGATGACTCACTTGAATGATTGGTTTTAAACCTGCATTCTCAAGCAGAATTTTTCGCGCAGGTGATGCGGAAGCCAACACAATAGTTGGAAGCATTAATGGCTAGCCCAAGCAGATTGTCGCCAAGCGTTTTGACCAACTGGCAAATTGCGGCGCATATGTGAATGTGGATTACCCCATTTAGATAGTTTGGATGGTTCGTTAAGCACTTTGATTCCATTTGCATGTGCAGCCATCGAAACAATTATTGCCAATTCTTCGGCACTTGGATTACCGCTTATAACTTTGAAGACTGGTTTGTCTGTCATAGTGGAATATTTCCATGCTTCTTCGGTGGAAGTTGTTCGCGCTTGTTGCGAAGCGCACGAAGTCCACGAATCACCATGCTACGAGTTTCGTGAGGAAAAATCACCCGATCTATATAACCGCGTTCGGCAGCCACGTATGGATTTGCCAAAGTATCTTCGTAATCGTCAACAAGTTCGGCACGCTTCGACACTTTGTCTGAAGCTTCTTCAAGTTCTTTGCGATACAAAATATTTACTGCACCTTGCGCGCCCATAACAGCAATCTGTCCAGTTGGCCAAGCAAGGTTTAGATCTGCACCAAGAGATTTTGAACCCATGACAAGGTATGCGCCACCGTATGCCTTGCGAGTAATAACTGTGATGGTCGGAACTGTGGCTTCTGCATATGCGTAAATGAGTTTTGCACCGCGACGAATGATTCCGTCCCACTCCTGATCGGTTCCTGGTAAAAAGCCTGGTACGTCAACAAATGTCAGAACTGGAATGTTGAACGCATCACATGTGCGGACAAAGCGCGCAGCTTTTTCGGATGCTGCAATATCTAGTGTGCCGGCAAGTTGCATTGGTTGATTTGCCACGATGCCAACAGCATGACCTTCGACGCGACCAAAGCCAACGATGATGTTTGGTGCGAATAGTGGTTGTACTTCTAGGAATTCGTTGTCATCCAGAACATGACTGAAAACAGCATGCATGTCGTATGGCTGATTTGCAGAATCTGGAATTAGCGAATCTAGTTCGAGATCTTCTGGTGAGATTTCCAGGCTTGCTTCCCATGGATATGCCGGCGGCTCTTCCATATTGTTTGATGGCAAGTATGAAAGCAAAGTTTTTACGTAATCAAATGCTTCGTCTTCATTTGTTGCCATATAGTGGGCAACACCTGATTTTGCATTATGGGTGCGAGCGCCGCCAAGGTCTTCAAAACTTACATCTTCACCCGTAACAGTTTTAATAACTTCAGGACCCGTAATAAACATGTGCGATGTTTGGTCCACCATGATTGTGAAGTCAGTTAGTGCAGGGCTGTAAACCGCGCCACCTGCACAAGGACCCAGAATCAACGAGATTTGCGGAATCACACCAGATGAATGCACATTGCGGCGGAAAATTTCACCATATTGATTTAGGGATGAAACACCTTCTTGAATACGTGCTCCGCCTGAATCGTTTAGACCAATTACTGGGCATCCAGTTTTAAGTGCGAGATCCATGACCTTTGTAATTTTCTCGCCTACAACTTCGCCAAGCGATCCACCAAAAACAGTGAAGTCTTGTGCGAATACACAAACAGGGCGACCATCGATCGTTCCGTAACCTGTGAAGACGCCGTCGCCAGCTGGCCGAGACTTTTCCATTCCAAACGCGTAAGAACGATGTTTTCTAAAACCATCAATGATTTGAAAAGAACCTTCATCAAGAAGTGCGTTGATGCGATCGTACGCACCGTTCTTGCCACGAGTTTTTTGTTTCTCGGTAGCTGCATTTCGGCGGCTCTTTGCTTCCGCGCGACGAACTTCTAAACCGTGCAACTTTCCCGCGGTGGTATGTGGGCTAGGTACATTTTCAGCGTTAACTTCGGCTGACATGGTTCTCCTCGGGTCTTATTCGGCGTACGGTAGCCGAGTGACTACACCTACTAACAAGTCATCAGGGTTACTTGCCGATAGCTCCACACTCAATTCACTCATAAATGAGGCCAAAATCGCAGGCCATGTTGAGGTAATCCCTGAGGTGGACTCAACCCAGAAAGTGCTCCTTGAGCGCGAGGCAGACAGCCTGGTTCCAGGGCTGACTTTGGTCACTTTTCATCAAACCGCTGGCATTGGCCGGCTTGGCAGGACTTGGGAAACTGCTCCGGGCGACGCGGTGTTGATGTCTTTTGTTTTTCAAAGTGATTCGACTTTGTTGCCGTTGTTTACTGGAAATGCAATTGCAAAAGTAATTGGCGGGTATCTGCCTGCTGCGAAATTGAAATGGCCAAATGACTTAGTCGTCGAAGTTGATGGCAAAACACGCAAACTCGGCGGAATAGTTTTACAGCGGCATGCTAGTGATCCAAAAATCGTGGTTGCGGGTATTGGGATTAATCTTAAATTTTCGGATTCGCGCCCAACTGAAGATGCTATTGCATTAAACGAATTAGTGGCTGAACTTCCTGACATCAATAAACTGATTTTTGAAATCGTTCGCGAGCTAGGTACTGCTGGCAATGCAATCATCGAAAATTACAAAGAGAGATGCTTAACTATCGGCAAAGATGTATTTGTGCAAATGTTAAATTCGCCAGATGTAACTGGACGCGCGATTGACATTAATCAAGATGGCGGATTGGTTGTCGAAACAGAAAATGGTCGCGTAGATGTATTAACTGGTGATGTTAAGCATCTGCGCACTAGTGAATAAACACAAACTTTCGGTAAGTTACAAATCTAAACAAAGTACCAAGTGCAACACCAATAAAGTTTGCCGAAATATTGTCTGCAATCGCGCTATCAAGACCAAGTAAGTAGTGGCTGATCCACAAACAAACCACCGCAATAATCATTGCAACGATATTTAGACCAAAGAACCAAATAATCTCTTTGCGCTTTTCTTGGCCAGTTCGATGTGCATAAGTCCATTTCTTATTTCCAAAATATGCAACAAGAGTTGCAAGAAATGCTGAAATCACTTTGGCAGTAAGTGGTTTGCTTGCAAGCGGTGCGAAATCTCCAGCAAAACGAAGTAGATTGAAAACGCCAAAATCCACTACATAAGCAACCGCTCCAACGGTAAGGAATTTTGAAGCTTCGGGCAGTAGATTCTGTATTCGATTCACCAGGCTCACGCATGAAGAGTAGGGCAGATGCACTCTCAAAATTCGTTTAGGCTTGGGCTGTGGCAAAAGCGCACGGATTTCCAACCGTTGTGATGATTGGCGGAGGCCAGTTGTCGCGCATGACCCAACAAGCTGCGATTGCGCTGGGGGTCGAATTACGAGTACTTTCTCAAAGCCCAAATGACAGTGCCGCCCAAGTGGTTGGCGAGGTATTCATCGGTGAACATGATGACGCTTCTGCGATTCATGCAATTGCTGTGGGTGCGGATGTAATCACTTTTGATCATGAACATGTGCCGCTTGAAATTATCAAAGATTTAGAAAGTCGCGGAGTCTTTGTGCGTCCCGGCTCCTCTGCACTTGCGCACGCGCAAGACAAAGTCTTGATGCGGCAAAAACTTGAAACGCTTGGAATCAACCAACCGAAATGGAAAGTTTTAAATTCTGTTTCAGATGGTGTTTCTTTCGCTAATGACGCGGGGTATCCGTTTGTCATAAAAGTATCGCGTGGTGGATATGACGGACGTGGCGTTTGGGTTTGCAAGAATGAAACCGAACTGGCTGAAATTCTTTCGCAACCAACAAAAAGCAACGTACAGTGGCTTGCCGAAGAGTTCATCCCATTTGAACGCGAACTAAGTGCACAAGTTGCCCGCTCACCTCATCCACAGATGGTTGCATACCCAGTTGTTGAAACTCAGCAGAAAGATGGAATGTGTTCAGTCGTGATTTCACCAGCTCCAAACCTGTCGCCAGAGCGTGCAGTTGAAGCTCAAAAAATAGCGATGCAAATTGCAGACGCACTTGATGCAACTGGAATGCTTGCAGTTGAGCTTTTTGACACCGGCACCGAAATTTTGGTTAACGAATTAGCAATGCGTCCACACAACAGCGGTCACTGGTCGATGGATGGTGCGATCACTAGCCAATTTGAAAATCATTTGCGAGCAGTTTTGAACCTGCCACTTGGTTCAATGAGAACAACCAATAACTGGACTGTCATGGTCAATGTGATTGGTGGCGATTCAGACGATGTTTTTTCACGGTTCAATTCTGCGATGGCTCGCGACCCACACGTGAAAATTCATATGTACGGCAAAGAAGTCCGCAAAGGGCGCAAAATTGGGCATGTAAATGTGAGCGGCGAAGATCTAGATGATGTTCTGCGCCGAGCTCAAGACGCAGCGGACTACTTAATTGGAAAAATCGAGGAGAAAAGATGAGCGAACAACCACTCGTTTCAATTGTGATGGGCAGCGATTCAGACTGGCCGACCATGGAAGCCGCTTCTCTAGTTCTCGAAGATTTTTCAGTTGCACACGAAACAGATGTTGTTTCTGCTCACCGTATGCCGCAAGCGATGTTGGATTTTGCAAAGAATGCTCAAGCGCGTGGAATTAAAGTGATTATTGCCGGAGCCGGTGGCGCAGCGCATCTTCCAGGCATGATTGCATCAGTCACCACACTTCCTGTGATTGGTGTGCCGGTTCCGCTATCTCAACTAGATGGCATGGATTCTTTGCTTTCGATTGTGCAAATGCCAGGTGGAGTTCCAGTTGCAACAGTTGGAATAGGCAATTCAAAAAATGCTGGGTTGCTGGCAGTGAAAATTCTTGCTACAAATGATGCAACACTTGCAGAGCAAATGAATTCATATATGCAGGAACTTGAAATCCAAGCAAAGGCAAAAGGTGAAGTTGTTCGCCGCAAACGTCAAACTCCTGGATTTACAAATTGATGCAAACCAATCTGTACGGCAATGATGAATTGGTTGAACAACTCTTAGAAACATCAAAAACGTGGGCAGTTGTTGGACTTGGCCAGGATGAATCAAAGCCAGCATTTGGGGTAGCAAGAATTTTGCAAAAACATGGAAAGAAAATAATTCCAATCCATCCGCGAGCGGAAGTTGTGCATGGCGAAAAGGGCTACAACTCACTTACATCTGCGATAGCCGATGGCCATCAAATAGATGTGGTTGATTGTTTTGTGGCAGCTACACGAGTCGGACAAATCGTGGATGAGGCAATTGCATTGAAATTGCCTGCTGTATGGATGCAACTTGAAATTATTGATGAAGATGCTGCACAGCGCGCAGTTGAAGCAGATATGCAAGTTGTTATGGACAGGTGCCCTGCAATCGAATGGCGCAGGTTGGGAAAATGAAAACTCCAACAGTCAGCATCATGATTCCGGTGCTCAACGAGGAACGTTACTTAAGGCAAGTAGTCGAAGCAGCTTTAAAGCAGAACTATGAAAATTTGCAGCAAGTAATTTTGTCTGTTGGACCAAGTCACGATCGCACGGAAGAAATTGCGCATGAGCTATCAGCTGCAAATCCAAAAGTAGTGGTTGTAACAAATAAAACTGGTCGCACGCCAGATGCACTCAACTGCGCAATTGAAATTGCCACAGGTGAAATTGTGGTGAGATGCGATGGTCATGCGTTACTTCCTGAAAATTATGTTTCAATGGCTGTCGAAACTATAGAGCGCACTGGTGCCGACAATGTTGGCGGCATCATGCATGCGCAAGGAGAAACAGCGTTCCAAAAGGCAGTTGCTTGGGCGATGACTTCAAAATTGGGCGTGGGAGCAGCCGCATTCCACGTTGGTGGAAGTGAAGGCGAAGTCGAAACTGTTTATTTGGGATGTTTCAAGAAGTCTGCACTGGATCGAGTCGGCGGATATGACCCACTGATGACGCGTGCACAAGACTGGGAGATGAATCATCGAATACGAAAAACAGGCGGCAAGATTTGGTTCAATCCAAATTTAAAGGTGAGCTATCGCCCGCGTAGAACTGTGAAAACTTTGGCAAATCAATATTTGCAATATGGTCAGTGGCGCAGACGAGTTATGAAAATGCATCCTGAAACAGCAAAAGGATTTGGCGCACTTCGTTATTTTGCACCACCTGCTGCATTGCTATCGATCTTGTTGGGATTGATCGCAGGGATACTTGGATTTGCAACTAGTAGTTGTTGGGTGTTGGGATTCGCTATTCCGCTGTTATATGTGGTGGCAGTCAAATTCATTGGCATTTTTGTTGCGCGCGATGTTGATTCAAAAACTAGATTTTTCATTCCATTCGCACTTGCGACGATGCACATGGCTTGGGGTTGGGGCTTTTTGACTAGCCCACACAAGAAATAATTCTTTAAAGGAATTTAGCCTGGTGAGCAGGTGGTTTCATCTGCTGCACGGCCTTCAGTCGGTCCATACAAACTTGAACTTGCAGTAGTTTTCACTTTTACCGAGTGCGGATCCACCCAGTTCTTGCCAACCACAACTACTAAACCGGCAGGAAGTGTGCCTTGTTTCTTCAAAACTTTGATTTCAGTAATTCCCATTGCCGATGCCAAAGTTTGGGCTTGTTTTTCTTTACCTTTGATTGCGTAAATTGCTGTGTCTTCACCAAGATTTGCTGGCGCATTTGCTGTGCCTTTTACGTTGTAACCAAGGTCGGCAAAAATACCCGCTTTTGTGGCAGCCAGACCGCTAGTGTCAGTTGCGTTTAGCACTGTCAAGTAAACATCGCTCGGATCAACTGATAATGGTTTTCCATTAGGACCATTATCAGGCGGCGCTGGCCATTGCACATCGCTCTTAAGTGCTGTCCAAAGTTCAGTAGCTTTTTCGGAGAATACAACTTTCACCCAGTTGTTTGGATCTGGTTTCCAAGGAGCTGTTATGAAACGAACATTGCTTGGCTTAAGTTCTTGCATATTGAATGCAAGTTCTTTCAATCCATCCACTGACCCGAGTGCTTCGTCAGTTGTGAGTGAACCAGTGACAGCATTGATTAAGTCCGTAACCTTGAATGGGTTTAGCAGTGTGCCTTTGCTGGTGGCTTTACGAACCATTGACGCTAAAAAGTCTTGTTGGCGGCGAATGCGTGAAATATCACTACCGTCACCAAGTGTTTTGCGAGCACGAACAAACGCAAGTGCGTCTTTGCCATAAATAGTTGAAATACCTTTTGGAAGATTTAAGTGACTCTTTTCATCGTTCACTGCTTCGGTCAGGCAAATTTCTACGCCGTCAAGTGCATCAACAACATTTTTGAAACCGGTGAAGTCGATAATGATGAAGTGGTCGATTTTTATATCGGTAATTGATTCAATAGTTTTAATTGTGCAGGCCGCGCCACCTCTACCAAAAGCTTCATTGATACGTCCGTTGTAACCTTTTGAAATGCTGCCGTCGTCACGTGTGCAATCTGGCATATCAACTGAAGTGTCACGCGGAATACTTACTGCAGTTGCCCAATCGCGGTTTTCAGAAATATGAACTAAAAGATTCGTATCAGAACGTTGACCACCAAACTGTCCAGCGTGACCAAAACCTTTTCCTTGACCGGCACGTGTATCCGAACCAATTAACAAGATATTTATTGCAGGACCTGGTTCTGGGCGATCTGGACCAAGTTGGTCATCAATATTTTGAGTTTTGATATTGCCAACTGCAGAGTTGATATATGAAATCGCCCCACCGCTAATCACGGTAGCAATCAGCACACCGATAGCGGCAATTCGAGCAATTCGAGCAATTCGCAAAGCAGTTCGTTCCTTTAACTTCAGGAGGCTTATTCTGCCCCAAACGCAAAGCTAGGCCTGCCGTAAATCTGGTAATCACAGGACTTGGGCATTTCTGCACCAATTATTTGTAGATACCTAGCAATTCGAACCGTCTTTGAGCGCATTTTGGGGCAAAATTGCCGTATTGGCGCGTCTTCCCCTCGCGCCTGGAGGTTGAGAAGTGTTTTCTATCCCAAACCGGTCTGTGCGCGTAATTGCGCCAACTTTGTTTGGTCTAATTTTTTCATTGCTTTTCGACATTACATCTTCCGCTGCAGTGGAAGCACCTAATGCAAGTATCGTAACTATCTCGCCAGAAGTTTGGAATCTAAGTAGCGATGCGCTAACCATCAAAGGAAATCTAGATAACGCCGGCAAATGGCGAGTGGATCTCTTAAATCTTTGCAACGGTGAAACCGTAATTTCACAAACTGGTGAAAAAACTGCTGCGGGCAATTTTGAAGTTTCTTTCAATAAAGATTTGACCGAAGATTTAGTTGCTGGCCCATTTCAGGTCGTCGTAACCCCATTCGTGGGAAATAAAGCCGGAACCGTAAGAAAACAATTCTTGAAGGTGGTAGCGAGCGCCAAAGGTGCAACATACAACGACCAGTTATGCGCGAATGCAACTCGAATAGTTAGTCAAAACTCAGTTGGAAGCCAAATATCAGCCATAAATAATGTTGCGAAATTAAGTACAGTCGAAACAACATCTGCGGTTCTATTTGCTTACAACTCAAATTCGCAAAACATTGCAGCAATTGCAACCAATTTTGCTGCAGTGACAAACCAAATCTCACTGACCACTAATTCAACGACTCTATCCAAATCAGCTTTGCGCGAAATTGAGCGTCGTGGAATTACTCATGTCAAATTAATTGGCACAAAGGAAATGATTTCGACTGAAGTCGCAAAGACATTGCGACTTAAAGGCATTAAAACTAAGCGATTTGATGCAAGTGATGTTTTAACTTTGTCCAGTTTGATTTGGGACAGTTGGACCGGTGATGATTTTGCTTCAGCTGTAATTACAAATTTTGCAGAAGATCCAAAAGTTCTCTTACAAAGTCTGGCATTCGCAAATGCCAAAGAAGTTCCACTAATTCCGGTTTCGCAAACTGGAAACAAAACCTCCAAGCAGATTCTTTCCAACTTGAATATCAACATCGGCTCTGCAGTGGCTAACCAAATAGATATTAGTGATGCAACATTATTGAAGTTTTCTGGCTTCACAAGACTTTTCAATGGAGACCAAAAAGAGCTATCAATTTCACTATCGAGTGCGTTAGATAATCAGCCAAACACCCTTTTCTTGCGCGATGGCAATTCTGCAGTTTCACTTCTGGACTTAAGCGCGACTGCCACCGCGGTCTCTATTTGGCCAGTCGGAAAAACTATTTCAGACTTTGACACCGCGTATATAACTACGCGACCTTTTGTGCAAAATGTATTTGCGACTGATTTTTCACAAACTCTTTCCGATGTTCGAGTAGCAGCATATGCACGATCAATATTCAAACGAGATGCTCCAAGACCTGTCGATTCACTTGAACTGCCAGAGCTTGCTGCTCTGACTGCGCCCGCGAACTTTGCATTCAGTGGCAGTGGTTGGGGCCATGGGATTGGTATGTCTCAATGGGGTGCATATGCAATGGCTAATGCCGGCAAAACTGCGGCAGAGATATTGACTTATTACTTCAGCGGGACAGAAATTGGTCCAGCTGTTGATGATGCAGATGTTTGGGTTTCATTGCAAAATCGAATCCGTTCCCTCACTCTTCGTTTGCGCGAAGTCGATGGGAATATCGGAACTTGGCGCCTCACTTCGGATGATGGAACCGAAATTGATTTGGCCGCAAATGAAACCGCTTCGTTTACATTTGATGCTGATGCAATCAAAGTTTCGGTCACGACAAGTAAAAATCAGACGCTCGGGCCAACTTCAAAAATTGTTGCGACTTGGAGTGGAACTCGCTTCGACAAAGACTTAGGCGATATCGCGTCGGCTATCCAAGTAATCGGACCAAACGAAACTACATCAAATGGACGTTTGTATCGCTTTGGCAATTTGCGAATTAAAGCTGCCGCTGCAACCGAAACTTACGTTTCAGGTTTGCAAGTAACAAATCGAGTTAGCTTGCATGATGAGTACATATATGGCATTGGTGAGGTTTCAAACTCGTGGCCGACGGAATCATTAATTGCACAAGCAATCGCGGCACGATCGTTTGCTTACAACCGTGCATATAACGCTGATGGAACTTTAAATGATCGCATGGGAGCTTGCGACTGCATGGTCTATGACGATATTCGAGACCAAAATTATGTGGGCTGGTCAAAACTAAATAGCACTGGTGGAGACAGATGGAAATCTGCAGTTGATGTGAGCACGGTTGATGAAACTTACAGCAATTTTGTTTTGTATAACGGCAAAGTTGTGCAAACTTTCTTTGCCGCTGCGACTGGTGGATACACCCAGAACAACGAGGATGTGTGGGGCGGAACTGCTCGTCCGTACTACCGGGCAGTTCCAGATCCATGGTCATTAATTCCAGAATCTGCAGTGAGTGTCAGCGTTTGGAGTCCAAGAATTCGCTCGCAGGATGTCTTGGCAGCGGCTTTTGGTTTATCTGATGTGGCTTATCTAGATTTGTCAGATCGCTTTGTTTCTGGAGCTATTAAAACCGCGGTGGCGTATTCAACAAGTGGTACAAGTGCAACAATTTCTGGTGAGAAGTTTCGTTCTCGCGTGCAATCTGTCGATGGTGATTCATTGCAAAGCACATGGGTTTGGAAGGCAATGGTTTCATTCGCAGAAACAGCTGCTCCAAGTTTCTCAAAAGCCGTCTTGACCGAACGAAGCTTAGGTTTTGCAAAAATCCCAGGCGCTACATCGACAAAACTGGTGTTAGTTCAAAACAATTCGAGTTCACCCGCCAACTTGGCAATTGCATCTTCACTTGCAGGTATTTCGAAATCTGCGCTATTGGTCACTAAAACCGCAAACGATGCGAATCGCGTTATGGAATTTGTAAATGCAAATGCTGTGACAAACGTAAGTATTGTTGGAAACATCGATTCAAACATAATCGCGGCACTACAAACTGCAGGCAAAACAATTGCTAGCTATGCAGGTAGTGACGAATTTGAAACCGCAGATTTAGTAGCGAATGAGTTGAGCGCCACAACTGGTCAAAATTATGTTTTGGCGAATTTGAATAACCCGCAACAGCTTGCCCTTGCAGTAACATTAAGCGTCCGCACAAGCCGCCCGCTTTTGCTAACTAGTGATGGTTTGCTAAATCTTCAAACTGCACAGTTCTTGATTGAATCGACTGAACCTGACTTAATTGCTGTCGGTTCTGCTGACGATATTTCAAATGCAGCACTAGCTTCAATCGAAAATGTTAAGCGACTTAACACTGAAGACTTAGGCGAAGCATCTCTAAATGCCCTCTATCAAAATCAATCCACCACTCGCGGCCTGGTAATCGCAAGTGCGGATACACCGATTTGGAAGTCTCTGCTGCTTGCCGCAACTGGCCTACCAGTTATTTATGATCAAGATTCGATCCGTGCAAGAGCAATCAAATGGTTGCGAAGGCAACCACTTTCCACAGTGGTTGTGAGCCTCGATGCGGATGATGCTTTTGTGACTAAAGTTCGACGTTCTTAATGTTTGTGCATTCCGGAAAGGTTTGAAGTGGAAGCAATATTGCTAGTTGGTGGTCAAGGCACACGCCTAAGTCCGTTGACTTTAACCACTCCAAAACCAATGTTGCCGGTTGCGAATGTGCCTTTTACAGCGCATCAAATTGCAAAAGCAAAAGCTGCCGGGATTACCAAAATCATTCTCAGCACGAGCTATAAATCTGAAGTGTTTGCTGACTACTTCGGTGATGGTTCAAAGTTCGGTATTGAAATCCAGTACGTCACGGAAAGCACCCCGCTTGGAACTGGGGGAGCGATTCGAAACGTTGCGCAAGCACTTAAATCCCAACCAACTGATCCTTTATTCATATTTAATGGCGATATCTTGAGCGGGCATTCTCTTGAAAATCAACTTGCAGATTTCAAGGCCAAAAACGCTTCTGTCTCACTTCACCTTATTGAGGTAGAAGATCCAAGGCCATTTGGTTTGGTGCCCACTGATGCAAATGGATTTGTAACTCAATTTCTTGAAAAACCGACTGATGATTCACAAATTGTCACACGCCAAGTTAATGCTGGTTGCTACATCTTTAGACGTGATGTGATTGATTCGATAAGACCGGATGCTGTGGTCTCGGTTGAACGTGAAGTATTTCCAGGACTGCTTGAATCAAATCAACCAATTACTGGTTTTATTGAAAATGCTTACTGGCTAGATCTCGGAACGCCTGCAAGCTATTTGAAAGGCAACCTAGATTTGGTTAGTGGCGCATGCCCATCACCTTTAATACCAATAACCGGCACGGCATTGATTTCATCAAATGCAACAGTTGATTCTTCTGCTGAAATTCAGGGCAACTCATCGATTGGTGCAAAAGTTTCAATTGGCGTTAATGTGAAAATAAATTCATCGGTCGTGATGAGCGGTGCTTTGGTCGCTGAGAACGTGAGTATTGAAAAATCCATCATCGGTCACAACGTCAAAATTGAAGCAGATGTTTTGCTCGAGGAAGTCGTAATTGCAGATGGAGCAACCATCTCCACATCTTTGCCAAAAGGTGCAAAGGTCGGCAATGACGGCCAAATTCTTTGATTTTGAAGTTTCCACAGCACAAAAGTGCTCAAATTCGACTTATGCACAGAAAAATGGACGAAAAGTTCACGAATTGGCACTTTTGCTCCAAAACGGACTTGACCAAAATCGAATGACATGGGTGTAATTCGCCCTAACACTTTCGTTTGAGGAGAGTTTGTGTCTGAAGAACTGATTTCGCCTGAGAGCGAACAAGCCCTATCGTGGCAAGAAAATGCACTATGTGCACAGACCGATCCAGAAGCATTCTTCCCAGAAAAAGGTGGAAGCACCCGCGAGGCAAAGAAAGTTTGTCAGTCTTGCGATGTGAAAGCTGAGTGCCTCGAGTATGCGCTGGCAAACGACGAGCGGTTTGGCATTTGGGGTGGCCTGTCCGAACGCGAACGCCGTCGAATCAAGCGCGCAAGCTAATTAGAACCTAATCTCACTTTGGTAATCCGCACTCTGATTGCTTAGATACCACCATGTTTGAAGCGGGTAACGCCACAAATCCAGAAAATTCGTTTTTCTGGATTGAGGAAGAGCAATCCGATACTCCGCCTATCGAAATCCACCATTTCGTCACAGCAGTTGTAATTAGCCAAAATGGCGCGGAGTGGCTGACAACAACTCTTAAGAACTTACGCAATCAATCGCGCCCAGTAGACCAATTTGTTGCGGCCGATGTTGAAAGCTCAGATGCATCAGTCACTTTGCTTCAAAGTGCAGGCGCTTCTTTCATCGTTCACCTTCCAGCCGGCAGCACCCAAAGTATGGCTGCGAATGCATGCCTTAAAGAGGTTGATGAGAGACCGGGTCATGTGCATTGGATGTGGTTCTTGCACGATGATTCCGCACCAGAAATCGATGCGCTCGAAAACTTATTGAATGCAGCAAACTTAAATCCAAATGCAAGTGTCATCGGTAGCAAAGTCATTGACTGGAATGACAACGAACATGTTTTAGAAGTTGATTCATCCATTACTGCTATCGGAACGCGATTTACAGTTCTCGAACGTGGAGAATTGGATCAAGGCCAACACGATCGAATTCACTTCAGTCATAGCGTAAGCAGTGCAGGCATGCTGGTTCGCGTAGACACATTTGCACAATTGGGTGGCTTTACAACTCAAATTCCTCACTTTAGAAGTGAACTTGAGTTTTGTTGGCGAGTTTGGGAGAACGGTCAAGAGGTAGTTGTTGCACCAGAGTCGCGAATTCATCACGCAGCTGCATCAGTTCGCGAATTGCGCAAACAAACTGGCGAAAAAGGTTCACCTCATTTCTTGGACCGCAAAGCAGGTGCACTTCTAATTCTTTCGCGCACTGCGACCAAATGGATGTGGGCTCGCTATTTGTTACTTCTACTATCCAGCGTTTTTCGAGGCATTGGATATTTGCTTGTTCAGGACTTTGCAGCTGCACGCGATGAATGGCGGGCAACAATTTCTGCATTGTTAAGTCGAGGGCGAATCAAAGCTCTTCGTTCAGCAGTTGGGCCTTTGCCGCTACGCCATGGAATTCGACCGCGGTTTAATCAGCAGTTGAGTTTCGCCGCCACCGAAGTACTTGATGGAATATCCGAAAATTCAGATCGCTTATTGGATGCTGTTTTTCCAAATCGCGTAGATGCAAGCGCTGTCGGTTGGAAAGCCGCACTTATTTCGATTGCGAAGAAGCCAAGTTCTATTTTGGCGATCTTGGCTATAACTTGGGGTTTGATTGCCTCACGTTCGGCTTGGTATGGCGAACAACTGATTTCAAATTCGACAGGCGTAGTGCCAACGGATACAAAAATCCTTTGGAATGAATTTGCTGCGAACTGGCATGCGGTTGGAATGGGTTCAACTGGAGCATCTCACCCACTTCAAGCTGTAATCGCATTTCTTTCGATTTTTACATTTAATAATCCAGCGACTTTGGTAGTTATGTTAAGCGCGCTCGGCGCTTGGTTTGCGGCCTTGTCTTTGCATTTGTCACTTCGAAGTTTCTTGCCACATGCTGGTACTCGAGTTTGGCTAGCAGGTTTATACGGATTATCCCCAACAATGACTGCCGCAATTAGTGGTGGGGATATTGCATTGGTTCTTTCTGCAATTCTTTTGCCACCAACAATTTTGCTTTTGCGAAGAACCTTAACAAGTTGGCGGGCTGCGGCTTTGGCTTCAATCACAACTGCAGTCTTGGCGAGCATTTGGCCGGCAATCTGGTTTGTTTTTATTGCAGTAATTTCATACCAGTTGAAACAAACGGGTGCAGGCAGGCAGATTCAATTGCGCTTCTTTAGCGTATTTGTGGGTTCTATTTTGCTTACTGCTCCGTGGTCACTTGAAGTAATTTCACATCCACTTAGATGGTTTGTTGAATTTGGTGCAAGCGCTCGCGAAATTGCACCTGCATGGAGTGTGCTATTTGGTTCTAGCCAAACTCATCAGCACACCGGTTGGTGGTGGAGTTTCGCATTGTTTGCTGTCGCCTTAGTTTCGCTACTAGACCGGCGCACTAACCGCGTTAGCACAATCGCATGGTCGTTTATTGCGGTGATTGTGATGGTTAGTTTCGCGGGGCAGTTGGTTGCGACAATAGCAAATGATGTAATTGTCCAACCTTCGCTTTCTGTAGCCGCCATCGCTGCAAATGGTGCAATGGTTTTATGTTTGGCGACGAGTGCATCGAGTATTCGAGTTCAACTTAATAAATCAGAATTCGGGTGGAAACAAATTTCTACTGCGATTGCCGGTGTGTTAATCACAGCGATGCCAATTGTCGGTTTGATTCAAAACAGTATTACGGCAGATCTTTCAACCGGTCTTCGCCGGCAGCCTGAAATCACAGGAAGTGCCTTACGTGGATTCACCGACCCAATTCGACTGCGCACACTTTTGGTTACAACTGATGCAGATGGCTCATTAACAATTGAAATTCTGGACGGCAGGCTTCGGATTTTTGGTGACAAAGAAATTGCCGAGAATCACGACAAGGTGGTTTTGTCACAAAACATAGCAGCATGGCTTAATGGCTATGACGCTTCAATGGAGAACCCATTGCGCAAGCTTGGAATCGGATATATCGCAGTTCCGTTTGGAGATGATGCGATAAATCGCGTTTCCTCCCGTGGAAATCTAGAACGTCTTATCACTGCAAGAAATGCAAAACTCTTGAATATCTGGCGACTAACGGATGTTGCCTCGAGAGCTTACGTTTCAGACGGAGTTGACGAACTTCCTTTACCAGACATTCAACGCGCTCCATTGCCACCAGATGTTAAAGGTGTAATTACACCAAGCGGGTTTGTTCGAGAGTTGCACCTAGCAGATCGCGCCTCGGATCAATGGGTTGCGACTTTGGAAGGCAAAGTTTTGAAGAATCTCGAAGGTGAAACTTTGGGTTGGAAACTTCCGAAACAAGCATCTGGTGAAATTTTGATTCAATTCGATAGCGGTAGGCGATTGGGATGGCTCGTAATTGCTGGAAGCACTTTGATTGCAATTTTGTTAGTAATTGCCCCTCGCCGTAAACACAGTTATCGTGATGAATGGCTGGACGAATAATGATTACAAAATTAATTAGAAATTCTCGAGTAATTGTGAAACAGCTATTTGATGAATCATTAATGCTGTTCATCGTAATCGCACTTATTTTGGTCTCAGCTGGATTGTCTTTTTGGCGCCATCCAACAGTTGGCAGTGTGGAGTTTGCTCCACCAAAACTTGTAAATGATTCAATCTGCGTTGCTTGGCAAAATCAATTTTCTTCAGCGAAATCAGCACTTTATTCGGTAAATGGTGCTTTAAATAGCGATGAACCAAAATTAAATGTTGAAGTCAATGGAAATGCGTTTGCGCTAGATGAAGGTAACTTCCGCGCGATTTCGATTGCGCCTGGGACATCTGATCGCGTTTTGGCAAATGGCACAGATTCGCCATTACTTTCAAATTATGTTTTTGCCTCGGAGGCTCCAAAGAATATGCCTGGTTTTGCGGTTGATGTGTGTAGAGCACCGCAATCAACTTGGTGGTTTGATGGCATCGCTACAACCGCCGGGTTTGGTGCTTCACTTGTGATGGTTAATCCTGACAACACAGACACAGTGGTTTCGGTCTCGGCATTTAGTCAATCTGGTCGATACCAGTTGGGCGAAAATCGCAGACTAGTAATCCCAGGTGCAGCAATGCGAGTACTGGACTTAACTGAAATCATGCCAGGAGTTAAATCTGCAAGTCTGTTTATCAAATCTCTAGATGGACGCATTGTGGCAAATGTGCAATCTGAAGTTATCAATGGATTGAAGTCTCGCGGACGTTCTTACATCACTCCAGTCCAATCCGCATCAAAAGATCTTGTCATAACCCGAATCCCAATCACCGCTAAATTTCCAAAACTTCACCTGCTAGCAACCGAAGAGGACGCAGTAATTACGGTTACAGCACATACTGTTTCGGGTGACTTTGCTTTGGAAGGTCTTAATGGATTACTTCTAAACAAACAGCAACAAAAAGTTGTGGATCTTTCGCGTGCACAGGGCGGCGAAGCGCTTTCGTTAACGATAGTTTCAGATAAACCAATCCTCGCTTCTGCAAGCTATTTCAGTCGAAACAATGGGCTTGGGGATTATGAAGTAGTGGCAGCCGTTCCTGCAATAAAAGCACATTCAACTTTTGTGGTGCCAAGTTCGGTTACGAAAACCACTTTGATACTTGGTAGTTTGCAAGATGCGAATCTGAAGGTGACCGCGCGAGTTGCCGGAAAAGTGAAATGGGTGCAAAAAGTTTTCGTGCCGGCGGGTAAATTCTTGAATCAAGCTCTTGCTAATCCGTTGACCGCAGGAAGTGTTATCACGATTGAGACCGAAGATTCTGAGTTCCATGCCGCAGTAATTTTCGGTAAGAGGAGTAGCGCTGGAGAAATCAGTGCAGTGTTGCCATTGATTGATCCTGAATCTCAAATCTCTCGTGGTGTCCGACTTACTTTGGCAATCAGTTAATCCACCTCCTCTTGAGTGTCAAAACTCCAAATTGGAAGTTTGAAGTCTTAACCTGACCTTGTGAGCCCAAATCGCAAATGTTCTCGTCCGCTTTGTGCGGGCAATGCGGTTGCAACCTTGACCTACGTTTATGGTGAATCCACAATGGTCTTAGGCCCGCTCGCAACATTTAACGAACCTCATTGCTACGACTTGTGCGAAAATCACAGTAATGCCACCACACCTCCTAGAGGCTGGGAGCTTGTGAAATTGGCGACTGACCCAGAATCTCTCAAGCCAAGTTCGGAAGATTTAGAAGCACTGGCTCAGGCAGTTCGCGACAGTGCGCAAAGCACCCAGAGTGCCGCGGACCTTGAAAATTCTGGGCGCCGGGGCCATCTCCAAGTTGTGCGTGACCTTTAACTAGCCGCGGAGTGCGCAGGTAGGCTTAAGGGATGCGGGATTTAAATCAAATAATCAAGGCCTATGACGTTCGTGGAACTTACCCAGACCAGATTGATGCATCTTTGGCCCGAGAAGTTGGGGCGGCATTTGTTGAGGTTATTGGCGCAAGGAAGGTAGATGGCGGACCTGGAGCAATCGTGATTGGCCACGATATGCGTCCAAGCGGACCAGAACTGGTTGCAGCCTTCTCCGATGGCGTCAAATCCCAAGGCTGCGATGTCATTCAAATTGGGCTTTGTTCGACCGATGGGTTGTACTTCGCATCGGGTCATTTAGGTCTGCCTGGTGCAATGTTTACCGCTAGCCACAATCCAGCTCAATACAACGGAATCAAGCTTTGCAAACAAGGCGCTGCACCTGTTGGGCAAGAGACTGGATTGCGCCAAATCAAAGAAATGATTGCGAGTGGTTGGAAATCGCAATACAACGGAGAAATTGGAACCGAAACTAGGCAGGATTTAGTCAGCCAATACGCAAGCTTTTTAAACAATCTTGTTGATCTTAAAAATATTCGCCCGCTAAAGGTAGTTATTGATACTGGAAACGGAATGGGTGGTTTTACAGTTCCACTGGTACTAAAAAACTTACCACTTGAAATAACTGAAATGTATTTCGAACTTGATGGCACTTTCCCAAATCATGAGGCAAACCCAATCGAACCTGAAAATTTGGTTGACCTGCAAAAGAAAGTGCAAAAAGTTGGCGCAGATATTGGATTAGCTTTCGATGGAGATGCAGATCGTTGTTTTGTAGTGGACGAAAAGGGCGGAATTGTTAGTCCTTCTATTCTGACCGCATTAATAGCAGAGCGTGAACTTAAGAAACATCCAAATGCCACAATCATTCATAACTTAATCACATCTAGAAGCGTTCCAGAACTTGTTTCAAAACTAGGTGGCACACCAGTTCGCACTCGAGTCGGCCATTCATTCATCAAAGCAACAATGGCTGAAACTGGCGCAATTTTCGGAGGCGAGCATTCGGGGCATTTCTACTTTGCAGATTTCTGGAAAGCTGATTCAGGTATGTTGGCAGCTATGCATGCATTAGCAGCGCTTGGCGAAACTACACCTGGCACGACCCTCTCAAGTTTGTTAGAGAAATACCAGCTCTACATTGAAAGTGGTGAAATCAACTCTAAAGTTGAAAATCCAGCCGCGATAGTCAAGAGTTTGAAAAATAAATACAGTAGCGATGAAACATTGACAATTGATGAACTTGATGGACTAACTGTTTCAGGAGACTCTTGGTGGTTCAATGTTCGCGCGAGCAATACCGAACCGCTTCTTCGCTTGAATGCAGAAGCAAAAAATGCAGCGCGTGTTAAAGAACTAACCGATGAAGTCTTAGCTGTGATTAGGGCTTAATGTGATTGATCCAAATATTCTGCGCGTCTTAGCTTGCCCATGTGAAAAACATGGACAACTAGTCGAAGTTGACGACCACTTGCGCAGTATTTGTTGTAATCAAGATTATCGAATCGAAGAGGGCATCCCAGTTCTTTTAGGAAAACAGTCGTGAACGAAGAAGATATTCTCAACGACATTTCTGGAATGTTGAATATAGATGCTGGCGACATGCTTTCAGCCACCGCATCTAGTGGCGCACAAATTCGGCGCGCAATTACATCGCTGGATGAAGATGCGCTTGAGCGCGTAAAAGCTTGGGGAAAACCTCGATCTGTTGTGATCACAGGTGTTGGCGGATCTGGAATATCTGGCCGAATTGCTCAATCGCTAGCGCATGTTGCCAGTTCAATTCCAGTTGTTGCGGTTGGCGGTTTTAGTTTGCCGACTTGGGTTGGTCCAAGTGATGTTGTGATCGCACTTTCTTGCAGTGGTGGAACTGAAGAGACCATTGCTGGTGCGATTGAAGCGGGTCGACGGGGAGCGCAAGTAATTGCAATTACATCAGCTGGTTCAAAATTGGATTCAGTGTTAGATCAAATCCGACACAGCATCACTTTTGCGGTAGATGCGCAAGGGCGTATGCCACGCGCTTCGATGTGGACACTTTTGACTCCATTGCTACTTATTGGCGATGCACTGGGAATTTTTTCAATTACCCGTTCGCAATTGCAATCAGTTGCAGATCTTGTAGACGAAATTAATCGTGATTGTGCTGTCGAAACGCCGCTAGATGAAAATCCAGGCAAACTGTTGGGATTGCAATTCGCTCAATCGTTACCAATGGTTTGGGGTACTGGTGCGTTCGGCGGAGTTGTTGCATATCGAGTGACATCTCAATTAGCCGAAAATGCCAAACTTCCAGCAGTTCATGGCGAAATGCCAGAGTCTCAACATAATCAAATTGTGGTTCTAGACGGTCCTTATGCTCCCGGATCGCTCGACGATTTATTTGAAGATGCAAACACATCTGGACTAGGTCAATTCCGAATCTTTATTTTGAAAGACACTGCGGATGACAAAGGCGCCGAACGTCGCGCAAATGTTGTTAACGACATAGCCGCTGAAAGAGGAGTAAAAGTCACATTCATTGACGCTCAAGGACAAGACCCAATTAGCAGGATGGCATCGTTGATTGCCTTGACTGACTGGGCGAGTGTTTACGCGGCCCTTGCTTTGGGAATTGATCCAAGCCCAATTCTTCCGATTCTAGAACTTAAAGATAAATCAAAAGGATAATTTGAAATGAGCTCTGAAGGCGGAATCAAAGCCGTCATCGCTGCACTACTTGCCAATGTTGGAATTGCAATTTCGAAATTCGTAGCATTCTTAGTGACTGGTTCTTCATCAATGCTCAGTGAATCGGTCCACTCACTTGCCGATTCTGGAAATCAAGTCCTACTGCTAGTTGGAAATCGCCATGCGAAAAGAATTACAACAGACCGGCACCAATTTGGATATGGCCGAGTTCGCTATATCTACGGATTCATTGTTGCAATTGTGCTTTTTGTTATCGGCGGCATCTTTTCACTTTACGAAGGTGTTCATAAATTTCAGCATCCCGAAGAAGTTTCAAACACAACTGTCGCACTTGCAGTGCTTTTCGTTGCAATAATCCTGGAAAGTCTTTCGCTTCGAACTGCGCTAAAAGAAGTTAATGCAATTCGTGGAAAGCGAACCCTTTGGCAATTCATTCGGGCAGCTCGTCAACCTGAACTCCCAGTGATTGTGCTCGAAGATATCGGCGCACTTCTTGGATTGGTTTTCGCACTATTTGGTGTGGGAATTGCAACGGTTACAAACAATTCACAATGGGATGGGCTTGGTGCCATAGCAGTCGGGATTTTGTTAGTTGTGATTGCAGTGATTTTGGCATTCGAAATGACCAGCATGCTCGTAGGAGAGTCAGCCCTAAAGGAAGACGAAGAAGCTATTCATAAAGCGTTGCAATCTGCACCAATTGTTCAGACTGTTATTCACTTGCGAACCCTTTATGTGGGGCCAGATGAATTACTTGTGGCTTGCAAAATTGCTGTTTTGGCAGAGCAAAGCGGTGCAAATTTGAGTGCTGGAATAGATGAAGCCGAGCGTTTGATTCGCATAGGAGTTCCACATGCACGCTACATCTTTATTGAACCGGATATCTATAAGCCTGCTTAGTGGCGAACCACTTGCCCAAACAAACTTGGTTTACACTTTGCCCTGCGAGTCATATTCCTGACCCTGAATTGGCAAACCATCGAAGTCTCGAGCCGTTTGTCGCAAGTCCACTTTCAAGGAGTAATAAATGTCTCTTGATGTAGTCACTGCGGCTGGCGTCAATTTTTCAATGGATCTAGGTTTGGATTACGCAGTTGCGGATCTAAAACTTGCAGACTTTGGTCGCCATGAGATTCGATTAGCGGAACACGAGATGCCAGGTCTAATGGCAATGCGCCGAGAATATGGTGCGAGCAAGCCGCTTAAAGGTGCGCGAATTACCGGTTCATTGCATATGACAGTACAAACTGCAGTTTTGATCGAAACCCTCGCTGAACTTGGCGCTGAAATTCGTTGGGCATCATGCAACATCTTTTCAACGCAAGATCACGCTGCTGCGGCAGTAGTTGTTGGCCCAAAGGGCACAATGGAAAATCCACAAGGTGTTCCCGTTTTCGCTTGGAAAGGCGAGACACTTGATGAGTACTGGTGGTGCACTGAACAAATATTGCGCTGGCCAAATGGTGAAGGTCCAAACATGATTTTGGATGATGGTGGCGATGCAACTTTGCTAGTTCATAAAGGTCGTGAATTCGAATTAGCTGGCTCGGTTCCAGCGGCCACTGCTGCAGATTCGGAAGAGTATGCCGTTGTCTTGAAGTTGCTCCAAAACAGTTTGACTGAAGATGGATCTCGTTGGACCAAGATTGCCGAAGGCATCAAAGGTGTGACTGAAGAAACCACAACCGGAGTGCACCGTCTTTACGAAATGGCTCGTGAAAACAAACTTCTTTTCCCAGCCATCAACGTGAATGACTCTGTCACAAAAAGTAAGTTCGACAACAAATACGGTTGCCGTCACTCGCTTATCGATGGAATCAACCGCGCAACTGACACACTAATTGGTGGCAAAGTTGCAGTTGTATGCGGATATGGCGACGTTGGCAAAGGTTCTGCAGATTCTCTTCGGGGTCAAGGTGCTCGAGTTATCGTGACAGAAATCGATCCAATTTGTGCATTGCAAGCTGCAATGGATGGATACCAAGTTGCGCGTCTTGAAGATGTGCTTGAAACAGCAGACATTTTCATCACTGCAACAGGTTGCAAGGATGTAATCACCGCCGATCACATGCAGAAGATGAAGCACCAAGCAATCGTTGGAAACATTGGTCACTTTGACAATGAAATTGACATGGCAGGGTTGACTTCGATTTCAGGTGTAACTCGCTTGAATATCAAGCCACAAGTTGATGAATGGCGTTTCGCTAGCGGTAAATCTATTATCGTGCTTTCAGAAGGTCGCCTTCTAAATCTTGGCAACGCAACCGGGCACCCTTCATTTGTTATGTCTAACTCATTTACAAACCAAGTGCTTGCGCAAATTGAATTGTTCACCAAACTAGAAAATTACCCAGTTGGTGTCTACACATTGCCAAAAGTTTTGGATGAAAAGGTTGCTCGCTTGCACCTAGATGCACTCGGTGTTCGACTAACAGAATTAACCCCAGATCAGTCTTCTTACATGGGATTAGCTCCAGAAGGTCCATTCAAACCAGAGCACTACCGATACTAAGAAATAACAAAACGCACCAACCAAAAATGGTTGGTGCGTTTTTGTTTAGATTAGTTGTGGAATTTTGCGTGTAGATAGCGATAGAGAATCACTATGCCGCTTGTTGTAATTGGAACCGAAATCAGCATACTCGCGAAATTTGCAAGTGAAGTTACCTCTACATAATTCAAAACCGAACTTGGGATTAAAAGCATAAATTGATTGATTGCCGCTCCAGGAAGCGATGCCAAAATGCCAACAATAATTGTGAGCGCAAAAATAGTCTTTCGATTGCCGCGAGATAAAGTGAATGCGCGCTTAACTGCTTTGATGCCACCGATATTTTCAGACATAACAACTGGGTAGAGCATCGCAAGTCCGAGCCCGATCCAAACAAAGTATGGAACTGCTAAAAGCAGACCAATAAAAATTAAATCGGGTGAAAGCAGAGTAATTACGACTATCGGGATGATGCCAACAAAAACGTAGGCAAAAGCACCAAGTGAAGCGGTCAAAAAGTTCAACCAGTTGTAATTAGGGATTGAAGTTTCATCAGACTTTGCTAGCGCTGTCTTTGTTGCGAAGGCAGATGCCAACAAACTTGTAATAATCACAAATGGAATTGTGCGGACATACATTGCTAATAAAGGCATCACAGCGTCAAGTATTAATTTCGTTTGATCTTCTACTGTCGAGGCTTGGGCAAGTGCATCTTCTAGTAGCTTTGAATTTCCGTCCAAAAGACCTTGGGAAAGTGCTGTTAATTCGATAGGTGAAACTCGCAACATAATTAGTGTTGCTATTGCACCTGCGCCAACAACTAAAAAGTTGGTAGCTAGGAATTTCTTAGCATTCTTGCTAAATAGTCCCCAAGTTAAACCAAGCAAAACACTGAGACGTTGCGGCTTCCAGCCGTTTGAGGTTGGCAGTTGCTCTGGGTTATATGCAGGAGCATTCCTGCCTTCCCATGCGGGAGGTTGTTCGTTCGACCATTGTGAGTTAGACATACGAGGCAGTCTACTTTTACCGGTTGGCGGACTTTCAAGGAAGCGTGGGAGTATTCGCCCATGGGATTTCGGATCTTGATAGTTGAAGATGATGCTGACTTAGCAACCATGATTGATTTGGTGCTTCGTAGAGCTGGATACGAGACGATTTTGTGCTCTCGCGGAGACACCGCATTTCAGACATTTAAGGACACAAATCCAGACTTGGTTTTGTTGGATTTGATGCTACCGGGCCGAAGCGGTTTTGATATTTCGAAGGATATTCGTGCCATCTCGAAAATTCCTATTGTGATGTTGACGGCGCGTACAGACAGTGCCGACATCATCCGCGGCCTCGAAGATAGTGGCGCTGATGACTACATCATCAAACCCTGCGAATCGCAAGTATTGGTTGCCCGAATCAAGGCTCGCTTGCGAGTTCACGACAAGCATGTCGTAACGCTTGGAGACATCACACTTCATCCAGAAAGTCGTACTGCATTTCGAAATGGTGTTGAACTAGCTTTGACAAAAACAGAGTTTGACTTGTTGAAGCATTTCGCAATGAATCCAGATACTGCATTTTCGCGCGAAGCCCTGCTAAAAGATGTATGGGACTACCGAGGAACTGTCGGATTAGATACCCGACTTGTCAATGTGCACGTCCAACGTTTGCGGTCAAAAATCGAGGACGATCCAGAGCATCCACGATATGTTCTTTCGGTTCGTGGCATCGGATACAAATCCGGTACTCCTAGCTAATGAAAATTAGGGAATTCATCCGCCAGTTTCTAAAAG
>JAHEEQ010000010.1:0-401 GCA_024640585.1 Micrococcales bacterium | reverse complement strand
TTAGTAATCGCCACGGCAATTTCAATGGTTTCAATTACATCTGTTCGCGATAGTCTTTTAAACGATCGAAAACAAAGCAGCTTGACGCAAGCGCAAGCAGGTATCGAAGCAGCAAATCGTGTGATTGCGTCCTTTCCAGAATCTCAAATCAACGGCCAAGAAGATGCCGTGGTTGATGCAATTGTTGGAGCGGTCAGCCAAGTATCTGCATCAAGTGGTGACTTCGAAGTGCTACTAATTGCCGATCCGTCTACATTTACACACTACGCACCAGAACGCGGTACAAATGAAATTGCTTATGACAGTGTCTCTTTAGACATGCGAAAAGCGATTCGAAAGCAAGCTGCAGAAGTGTTGCAAATATCGGATCTTGTTTTCCTAGATGGTGCAACAAAACCTGG
>JAHEEQ010000055.1:3875-6884 GCA_024640585.1 Micrococcales bacterium | reverse complement strand
GAACCTGCCGGCGTGGACTTAGTTATCTTGCCCAATTCGGAGGTAGGCGAGTACTGACCTTTAGTAAGTCCATAAATGCGATTGTTGAACAAGAGAATTTTCAAATTCACATTTCGACGAAGTGCATGTAGCAAATGGTTTCCACCAATCGAAAGCGCATCTCCATCGCCAGTCACTACCCAAACGCTGAGGTCTGGGCGAGAAACACTTAACCCAGATGCAATTGCCGGCGCGCGACCGTGAATTGAATGCAGACCGTAAGTATTCATGTAGTACGGGAAGCGAGATGAACAGCCGATGCCAGATACGAAAACTATGTTTTCTTTTTTCACTCCCAACTCTGGCAAAAATGATTGCACGCTTGCCAAGATTGCGTAATCACCACAACCTGGGCACCAGCGAACCTCTTGGTCGCTCTTGAAATCTTTACCGGACAACTTTTCGTCGCTTGATGGAACTAGCGCTAATGATGGGAATTTGTCGCTCATTTGCTTGCCACATCCTTAATGAATTCAACTAGTTCATTTGCTTTGAACGGAAGTCCTTGCACTTTGTTGAAGCGAATTGCATCCACCAGATAACGGGCACGAACTAGCAATGCAAGCTGTCCGAGATTCATTTCTGGAATGATGATTTTCTTATACTTCTTCAAAATCGCTTCGGTGTTTTCTGGGAATGGATTTAGGTGTGTGAGATGCGCTTGCGCAACTTTCAATCCATTTCGACGCGAAATTTCTACTGCTGCACCAATCGGGCCAAAAGTAGATCCCCAGCCAAGTACCAATACATCTGCATTTCCATCTGGATCGTCCAAGAACATTGGCTCAACATCATCCGCGATGCCATCTACTTTTCCTTGACGCAATCGAGTCATCAAATCATGGTTTGCTGGGTCGTAACTAATTGCGCCAGTGCCATCTGCTTTTTCAATTCCGCCGATGCGATGTTCGAGCCCAGGTGTGCCTGGCTTAATCCACGGACGAGCCAAAGTGTCGCTATCGCGTTTGAATGGCCACAAAACATCGACTCCGTTTATTTCATGATTCTTGTCGGTTAGGAAATTAGGTTCGATAACCGGCAACTTTGAAACATCTGGAAGTAGCCAAGGTTCCGAACCGTTAGCCAAATAGCCGTCGCTCAAAAGAAACACTGGTGTGCGGTATTTCACTGCAATTCGTACTGCTTCAATCGCTGCATCAAAACAATGGGCAGGAGATCGTGGCGCAACAATCGGAACTGGTGCTTCACCATTTCGGCCATACATTGCTTGCAGCAAATCAGCTTGCTCAGTTTTTGTTGGCAAACCAGTTGATGGTCCGCCACGTTGGATATCAACAATCACTAGCGGCAACTCAAGTGCAACTGCCAAACCGATGGTCTCGCTCTTTAGTGCAACACCCGGACCTGAAGTTGTGGTGATACCAAGTGCGCCGCCATATGCCGCGCCAAGGGCTGCACCAATTCCAGCGATTTCATCTTCGGCCTGAAAAGTTGTGATGTTGAAGTTTTTATGTTTCGACAACTCGTGCAAGATGTCTGAAGCTGGAGTGATTGGGTAGGAGCCCAAGAAGAGTGGCAAGCCACTTTGCCGGGCACCTGCAATCAAGCCATATGAAAGTGCGAGGTTGCCGCTGATGTTTCGGTAGACACCTGGCTCTGCTTTACTCGGTTTGATTTCGTATTGCACACTGAATGATTCAGTAGTTTCGCCAAACGACCAACCAGTTTCTAGCGCCTTCAAGTTTGCTGCCAGAATCACTGGCTTTGATGCAAACTTTTCATTCAAATATTTACGCGGTGTTTCCATTGGGCGGGAATACATCCAGCAAAGCAAACCGAGTGCAAACATATTTTTTGACCGCTCAGCTTCTTTGCGAGTCAAATCAAATTCTTTTAGTGCATCAACTGCCAAAGAAGTAATCGCAACAGCGTGCAAGTTGTATTGATCGAGTGATCCATCTTCAAGAGGATTTGATGTGTAGCCAACTTTGTCGAGATTTCGCTGAGTGAATTCATCAGTATTTAAAATCAAATCTGCACCAGCAGGCAAATCTTTCAAGTTCGCTTTCAAGGCAGCCGGATTCATCGCAACAAGTGCAGTCGGGGTATCGCCCGCCGTTGTGATTTCGTGATCAGCAAAGTGAAGCTGAAATGCAGAAACACCAGGCAAAGTTCCTTGCGGTGCGCGAATCTCGGCAGGGAAGTCCGGCAACGTCACGAGGTCATTTCCGAAAATCGCGGTCGCACTTGTGAATTGATCACCGGTCAGCTGCATGCCATCGCCAGAGTCCCCAGCAAAACGAATAACTACTCGCCCCAGGGTCACAATCTCTTTAGTCACAAAAGTCCTTTTTCTAGGCAGTTTCGCAAGAGGCCATTCTCGCCCTTTTGCTCTCAAATTGGCACCCGTTTCCACTATTTGGCAGGTAACCTCCGACCCATGCGAATCTCTTTAACCCATATGGCGCTTGCCTGCTGTGGGGTTGAGGTCGCAACTGCCATAAACCTCGCCAATACTCAAGATTCGCTCACGTTTTGTGAGCCAAATGAGAGCCCAGACGCTCATGTCCTATTAATCGCTGGCACCTTGACTAAGGCCAACGAAGCGAGCCTCAAAGCTACCTTCGAAGCCCTTCCTTCTCCAAAGTTCGCCATTGCCTACGGAGTCTGCGCCTCAAGTGGCGGGCCATACTGGGATTCATACGCTGTCACTGAAGGCGCAGACAAACTCATACCAATCGATCGTTACGTTCCAGGCTGCCCACCCCCTGCCGAAACATTGGTCGACGCAATCACTGCGACTGTGGGCGTCCAATGAGTCACGTCGAAATTGAAAACTGGAAACAGAAAGTTGCCGAACTTAAATCCGAAGGTTTCGAAATTCTTACCGCAGTTGATCGCGTAAAAGAAAACAAAATCGAAATTCATTTTCTAACCCAAAAACAAACTCACATTTACACGGCAATACCTCGTGACGAAACCCAAATCGCGCCCAGCATCACAGATACC
>JAHEEQ010000055.1:0-3775 GCA_024640585.1 Micrococcales bacterium | reverse complement strand
CAAATCTATCCACGTTCTTTCTCTGACTCCAACAACGATGGCATTGGTGATCTTCGCGGTGTGATCAATCGAATTGATTACTTAAAAGACCTCGGCATCGATGCCCTCTGGCTTTCACCGTTCTTTCCTTCACCTCAGGTTGATGCCGGTTATGACGTTAGTGACTACAGAAATGTCGATCCACTTTTTGGCACTCTCGACGACTTTGATGAACTTGTTTATGCTTGCCATGCGCGCAACATCAAAGTCACAATCGACATCGTGCCAAACCACTGCTCGAGCCAACACGAACTTTTTCAAGCCGCACTCAAAGCAGGCCCAAACTCACCCGAACGCGAGCTCTTTCACTTCCGAGATGGCCGCGGCGAAGATGGGGAAATCGCACCAAGCAACTGGACCAGCGCTTTTGGTGGGCCGTCATGGACGCGAGTGACAGAGCCGGATGGAACTCAAGGTCAGTGGTATTACCACCTCTTTGACGGTTCCCAACCAGACTTCAATTGGGAACACCCTCGAGTAATTGAAGAATTCGAAAACACATTTCGCTTCTGGCTAGACCGCGGTGTTGATGGTTTTCGCATCGACGTTTCTGATGCACTTATCAAAGACACATCGTTTGCTGACACCGACGGTGGCTATCCACTAATTCCAAAAGACGATTCTTGCTCAATCCACGACATCTATCGCCAATTTAGAAAACTAATGAATGAATACCAGGGCGATCGCATGGCCGTCATTGAAACTGGAGCTGAAGACGAAATTGTCGCGCTCTTTATTCGCCCAGACGAAATGCATCTGGCATTCAACTTCCACTTCCTAAAATCAGCGTGGGGTGCAGACCTAATTAAAAGTGCAATCGAACAATCGCTTGCGGCAAATGCACTCGTTGGCGCAAGCACAACTTGGGTTATCGACAACCACGACAACCCGCGTTCCGTCACTCGATACGCGAGTACCACGCATCTTGATGGTCACTACGTGCCAGCAGTTTATGCAGACTTGAATGCACAAGACATAGAAGCCGGAAAATTGCGTTCGCGCGCAATGGCACTTCTCATGCTTTCACTTCCTGGTGCTGCCTACATCTACAACGGCCAAGAACTCGAACTTCCAAACGTTGACGACCTGCCAAACGAAGTTCTGCAAGATCCAGTCTTCTTCCGCACAAATGGCGAACAAAAAGGCCGCGACGGTTGCCGCGTTCCAATGCCTTGGAGTGATGACGCCAGCCCGTTTGGATTTAGTCCAGATGCGTCAGAGCCTTGGCTACCAATGCCTTACTACTGGGGCGATTTCTCTGTTGAAAAACAAATTGCAAATGGCGCATCAGCTCTGAACTTCTACAGAAGACTTCTAGCGCTTCGCAAACAAATGCCAGTGCTTAGCAAAGGCACTGTCACAATTGAAGACAGTGGCAATCCAAATGTTTTGAAAATCTTGCGCGAAAATATCGGTTCTAAGGTTCTCATCATCACAAATTTTGGTGAAGAGAGTTACTTTGTTCACGACGACTTGGCCAAGAAAATACTAATTGCCAGCAACCCAACAGATAATCTGTATGAAGTTGCTGGCAACAGCACAGTATTAATTGAAATCAGCTAGCGGTAATTCACAAACTGAACGGTGAAATCAAGGTCAGACTCTTTAACCAGTTGCTGAATTTCTTGTAGGTCGTCACGTGACTTACTCGTGACCCGCATTTCTTCGCCTTGAATCTGAGTCTTCACAGACTTCGGGCCTTCATCTCGAATCAACTTGCCAAGTTTCTTCGCCTGCTCTTGATTGATGCCTTCTTTCAGGTTTACAAGAATTTTGTAGTCCTTGCCGCTCGCGCGTGCTTCCTGCGCATCCAACACTTTTAGTGAAACTTGGCGCTTAACCAGTTTTTCTTTGAACACATCAAGTGCCGCTTTCACGCGTTCTTCAGTTCCGGCCACAAGTTCAACCGACTTATCACTCTTGCGCTCAATGTCCGCACCAGTGTTCTTGAAGTCGAATCGCTGTGCCAGCTCTTTTGAAGTCTGGTTAATCGCATTATCAATTTCTTGTTGATCTAGCTTGCTCACAATGTCAAAACTGCTGTCGGCCATTAGGTTCCTTTCGGCGAATAGGGCAAGCGTAATAGATTAGGTTTTGAATCAATTAAGGTGCAAGAAATTGGACAACTCCACATTTTTTGCTCCAAATTTACGTACTATGGTGCAATAACCGTTCAAAGAGGACAATTTATGAAAATCCAAGCCAGGGGAATTCTGATTTCCTTTTTGATTTCAGTCTTAGCTTTTTCAACCCTTGGTTCAGCTCATGCTTCCGTTGACTCTTCGGATGGATTCAATTACACGACAGATGGCATCACAGTCACAATTACAGGTTGCGCAAGTTCTTGTAGCGGTGCGCTAACAATCCCTGCCACGCTTTCAGCCACTCAAGATTCTCCAGTGAGCGCAATTGCTGACGAGGCATTCAAAGGCAACGACTTCTTAACATCAGTAGTTCTTCCGAGCACGCTCATTAATATCGGAAACAGTGCTTTTGAGGACAATTTCACTCTTACATCAATCGTAATCCCAGCAACAGTTCGCACAATTGGAGCTCGAGCCTTTTACGACAATCGTGCGCTAGCGTCACTCACGTTTGAGACCGATAGTCAACTAATTTTGATTGGAAATCAAGCTTTTCAATCCGCCGCATTTTCATCGTTTACTATTCCAGCTTCATTGGAATCTATCGGAATTCACGTTTTCACATCGATTCAAACCCTCACTTCATTAAATGTTGAAACTGGGAATATGAACTTCAAGATTGAAAATAATGCTTTGTTATCCATGGATGGAACTATCTATTTCGCCTACCCATGTGGTCTTTCAGCACCTAATATTCCTGATTCAGTAACAACAATTGAGTCAGGTGCTTTTTACGGAAATGGAAATATTAGCGAAATCACAATTCCAGAAAGCGTTACATCGATACGAGAATCTGCCTTCGCCGGAAATCAAAGTCTGCACTCTGTAACTTTTTACGGGCAAGCGCCTGCAGGTCTTCTGGACACTCTCACTTCAATGGCATGGGATGGCGCAGTCATCCACTATTACGCACACTTAACATCATGGAACGAATTCATTTCAGATACATCATTAACTGACCCTACAGAACCAGATGCTGTTGGGCTGGTCTTCACTGCAATTCCGACAAATAGTTATTTAGACGGTGCTGAATTTCGCGGGAAATTTAAAGTTGGCAAGAAGGTTTCTCTTTATAGAGGTAACTGGGATTTCATGTCTACGACCACATATAAATTTAAATGGTATGCATGTAAGAAAATTGTTTCGAATCAATCGGTTTTAGTGAAATTGCCTAAAACTTGCAACGCTATTTCGAAAAATATTAGCTCAACTTATAAGCTCAAAAGAAATGCTAAAGGTAGGTATATTGCCGTCGTAGTAAGTGCGATTTCGCAATTTGGAATTCTCAAAGTTTTATTTGGATCGAGAAAGAAAGTTAGTTAGTCATGGCTCAAGATAAAGAAGTGGCTGCCTACTACAAGGCACAAATCGAACCCCACAAATCAGCCCTCTTAAAACTTCGCGCACAAATACTTGAAATCTGCCCAGATGCAACCGAAAAGATGTCTTGGGGCATGCCAACCTTCGTTTTCCACGGCAACCTCGTGCACATCGCCGCATTCAAAAAGCACTGCAGCTTCTTCCCAGGATCTGGTGCCCTCACCACTTTGATGCAAAAAGACTTGGACAAGTACGTGACATCAAAAGGCACA
>JAHEEQ010000053.1:1393-6901 GCA_024640585.1 Micrococcales bacterium | reverse complement strand
CTGTCACGCTATATGCCTGGGATGAAAAAGACCCAATCTTGAAAGCGTGGAGCGCCATCTTCCCAGGGCTAATAGAGGATAAATCAAAGATGAGCGACACATTGCTTTCACAAATTCGTTACCCTGAAGATTTGTTCAAGATCCAACGCGACATTTTGCGCAAGTACCACATCTCAGACCCAAATGCTTTCTTCACAGGTGAAAACTTTTGGATTGTTCCGGATGATCCAACCTATTCTTCAGGCGGATTACCTCAACCTCCTTACTACTTGAATATGAAGATGCCAGGGGACGCAAAGCAGCATTTCCAAATCACCGCAACTTTTGCACCTGCCAAGCGTCCATCCCTTGCAGGATTCATGGCGGTGAATTCTGACTATGGCGACGACTACGGCAAAATCACTTTGTTGCAGCTGCCAAGTCAAACCACAATTCCAGGACCTGTGCAGGCGCAAAACTTGTTTGAGTCTGATGCAACTATTTCTTCGCAACTTTCTTTGCTCCGTCAAGGCGGATCAAATGTTGTGCTTGGAAACTTGCTGACACTTCCTGTGGGTGGCGGTGTGCTTTATGTGCAACCTGTTTATGTTCAATCAACAGGTGCAGGCGGATTCCCACTTCTACGCAAGGTCCAAGTTGGGTATGGGCAAAAGGTTGTCCTTGCTGACACATTGAGTAGCGCGCTAAATCAAGTGCTCGGCGAAACTGTTAATCCAAATCCAGGACCAGAACCAACTCCTGGTGACAAGACTGACGCCGAACTACTTGACGCAGCCTTAGCGAAGGCGCAGAAGGCATACAGCGATGGGCAAGCAGCGCTTCGCGCCAATGACTTTGCGGCCTACGGAGATGCCCAAAACCGTCTAGCTGCTGCGATTGCAGAGGCTCAAAAGATTTCAGCTCGAATGGTGATGCAATAGAACGCAGGTAAAACTAAAGCACCACGTGTTCTTGGTCTTGCGGCACAACTGCCATCACATTAAGTGAATCTCGGATAGCGTCGCGGAAATTCTCCGCGGCGCTTTCTTCACCATGGACTACATAAACAACTTTTGGTTTCGAATCCCATGTGGCAAGCCATTCAAGCATTTCTTTGCGATCTGCATGCACGCTAAACGAACCAACCTGTACGACTTCCATCCGCACTGGAATGTATTGACCAAACATCTTTAGCGACTGAACACCTTCAACCAAAGACCTTCCGCGAGTACCAGCTGCTTGGAAACCAACCATCAAAACAGTGTGTTTAGGATTTGGCAGCATCATTTCCAAATGGTGCACTACACGACCACCTGTTGCCATGCCACTTGCGGAAATAATGATGCAAGGGGAGTTTGGTTTATTGATTGATTTGGATTGCTCAACTGTATGCAACTCATGCAAACTTCCAGGATCGAACGGATCTCTTCCTTCGTTATCAGCTGCCACATCACCACGAATATCTTCTGAGTGTGCAGCAAGTGCCTCGCGGTAGTACTCAAGAGTGGTCAGTGCCATCGGCGAATCCACATACACCGGCACGCGCTTAATAGTTTGCTCTTCCATCAGCCGCTTGATTTCCATCAAAATAACTTCAGTGCGATCAACTGCAAATGCTGGAATTAAGACACTTCCGCCTCGATTGATTGTGCGATTGATTGCATTCGCAAACTCTGATGCGGGCACTTCGTGGTCTCGATCTCCATAAGTCGACTCCACCAACACTGCATCGAACTGTCCTGATGGAATGTGGTCTGGAGGATTCAAAATTGGATGTTGTGGCCGTCCCATGTCACCAGATATCAACAACCGCTTGTCATCAACATTTACATCAAGAAATGCAGCACCCAATACGTGACCTGATGGATAGAACGTAACCGAAACCCCATTAGCAACACTTACAGCTTTTCTAAATGGAACAACTTTGAAAAGGGAAATAGCTTTCTCAGCATCTTCAATCGTGTAAAGTGGTTTTGGCTTACTGTGTTTTGAATAACCCTTACGAGCTGCATACTCAGCATCTTCAGTTTGCAACTTTGCACTATCGCGCAAAACAACTGCAGCCAATTTTGCAGTCCAAGTTGTCATATAAATAGAACCGTCGAACCCATCACGCACTAGCGCAGGCAAATACCCGCAGTGATCTAGGTGCGCGTGGGTTACGACGATCGCATCGATTGTTTGGGGTGGAATTGGAAAGTCCTGCCAGTTCTTAAGCCGCAGTTCTTTAAACCCTTGGAATAAACCCGAATCAAACAAGACGGTTGCCTGGCTCGATCGAACCAAGAACTTACTGCCGGTAACAGTTCGTGCGGCACCAAGGAAATCGATGCTGACATTCTTGTTCATTTCATCATCCCCTAACTGAAGATGTGAAAGTACTCTAAATAAAACTTAAGCGGAAGCCCATCCACCATCAGCGCTAACAACTGCGCCATTGACGTTTGATGCTTCTGAACTTGCAAGCCATGAAATCAAGGTTGCAATTTCATCAGGTTCTGCAGGCACCGGATTCATGGTTGCCATTGAAAGCTGTGCGCGTTCAAAAGCCCAAGGAACCTTAGGCATTGCAGTTGAACCAATTGCTGTTGCAACTGCTCCTGGCAAAACTGCATTAGAACGGATCTTCTTTGGTCCGTAGTAATAAGCAATACTCTTAACCAAACCAATCACTGCATGCTTTGAAGTTGTGTAGGCAGTACCAGAAGCTCCAGCACCCAAACTTGCCTTTGATGCAACAGTCACAATCGCACCGCCGCCTTGCTTTTCCATAATCGGAAGCACAGCTCGACTCAAACGCATTGGACCGTAAACATTCACTGCCATTACGCGATTGAAAGTTTCATCATCCATTTCACCAAGTGGTAGGAAGAAGTCCATGATGCCTGCAACATTTGCCACCACATCAATGCGTGGACCAGCAGCTTTTACAAGTGCATCGACATCTTCTTGTTTGCTAACGTCACAAGTTACATATGTAACATCCAAACCTTCGTGATCCACGATCTTTTTTGCTTCTTCCATTGCAGCAACATTCACGTCGCATGCAAAAACTTTCGCACCCTCTAGTGCAAACCGAAATGCAGTTGCACGACCAATACCGTTTCCGGCACCTGTAACGATCACAACTTTGTCTAGATGACGCTCGACATCCACTTGACTCGCCTCCTTAGGCTTTTTCCATAACCAAACCATGCACCCGCACCTAATCCACCTTCAAGTGCCCAAAGTCCCCAATTTGGTCGCCCTCTCACTCTCAACTAAACTCACCCAAGTTCGCCTCTCAAGGGCGATGGCGCGGGGTGGAGCAGCTCGGTAGCTCGCTGGGCTCATAACCCAGAGGTCGTAGGTTCAAATCCTGCCCCCGCTACTAAATCAAAAACCCTCCCAAATGGGAGGGTTTTTGATTAACAACTGTATGAAAATCTAAATCTTAATATTCAGAAAAGTCAACTGGATTAGTCGATTCCTAGTGAGGGACATATAACATCAAGCTCTTCGATTTCAGAAATTAATTCCTGTGTTGTTGCAGTTGTGTCTTCTTGGGCAATTCCTTGTAAAGAGTAGTAATAAATAGTTTCTGACATTCTCGATACAAGTTCAGAAGCTGGACTAGGTATTTGTTTTGCAATGTCATCTAAACTGTTTGTGTATTTTAGTAATTTCTTACTTAAAATATAAGTGTCCATTACCCCAGTTCCAGAATAGGTATTCATAGCAGATACCGAATTAGATAACTGTTTGTAAATTCTCTTGCAGTCTGCATTGCCTATTGATGAATCTTGCCGTGTGGAAAAAAAGACAATTCCTATTAAAGCTATAAGAATTGCACCGATAACAATTAACTTGTTCTTGGATCTTTTCTTATTGCTAATACTTTCAATTGACTCATCATAGCTTTCTAAATTTTCGTTTTCCATTTTTCTCTATTCGTTAAGGTTTTCAACTGGTTAAATTAAACTTACTGAAAACTCAATAAATTTTCGATAAACAGTTTTTGTTAGCACTATCTCACTGGCATTCACTGTTGTAGTTGTCAATCAAAGTTTGACTAGCTTCTCCATTGTCAATTGTTACTTTAGCGACCGAGCATGGAAAATCTGAATCACTGTTGTTTCCAGAATCAGAATTTCCGCTGTTTGATGAGCAAGCAGCGAGTGAAAACACGCAAGCAAGTGTTATAAGCAGGCTTTTTACTGATTTTATATGCATCTGATTCCCCCCCTTGAAAATTACGTATTGTTAACAAAGGGTTAGACAATTTTTATCACCCCCGGTTACAAAGTTAAAAATACGGGGGGGGGGTAATGTCAAGCATATTCCGCACAAACTTCCCATTGTCGCTGCATGTATTAGTATCTGATTGACCACAGGGGGAATAATGGGAATCGATCCAACTAGTTTTTGCAACTGTTATTTGACTACCTACACAGAGCCAAAGGTTATTGAAACTGATGGACGAAAAAGGTGCAGTTTATGTGGCAAAGTCCCACTGCCACCTGATTATTGTCGATGCGATCCAATGTGGCGGTTAGGGGCTAAGGATTCGATTGTTGATGGAGCAAAGGTCTGTGGAAGGTGCAATCTCAAGTTAGCCTGGATTCCAAGGCACGAAGAACCGGCACCTGAAGATGATCCAAATTTAGTTTTAACAACTATTGATTACGTTCCTGGATATCGAATTACAGAAGTTTTAGGACTCGTCTCCCAATTAGTCGGTTCAAGTGGTCTCACTGCTGGAGTAAAAGGGCGCGAAGCAAAAAACGGCGCACTTCGGGCACTTTCAAGAAGCGCATATAACCTTGACGCAAATGCAGTAATTGGAATTTCCTTTAGTGCATTTGGTGCAGGTGGTGGACTTACAAATGTTTTTGGTGGAGATGCAGTAGGTGTTCTCGTATCTGGGACCGCTGTGAGAATAGAAAAAATAGAAGAAAACTAGTAGGAGAAAAATTGTGGAGAAATGTAAATGTTCAAAAGCTGAACGCAATCTTTATGGAAAGCGTTGGATCTGGCAAGGATCTGAACGCGTTGATGTATGCAACAACTGCGATAAACATTACGACGCAGAGGCAATAGCTGTCGAAGAAGCAACAGATCAACCGAATTCATTCCCATTAAGCGACTTGCAAAAGAAAGTACCAACAACTCTTCTAGAGAGACGTGTGAGTGGTATTGAAGACATAGTTCGCCGAATGTGGATTTGGATTTCGATTCAGGCTGTGTTTATTGGATTTTGGGTTGGGAATACTTTTGGAAACCTCAAATATGACTACTACGGTAATTTGACTAAAGAATTTGATTTTGGATTATTCATTCTCGGCACACTGATTGGTTTTGGAACATTTGCGCCTTTGGTCTTCATTGTCCAAGCGCTTCGCGAAATCGTAATCAATATTGTGAAAGGTCCTCTGGATAAGAGCGAGCAATAACTACTTCCTGCCCAGCTGAATAAGTGAAGGAAGTGCAGTTCGATCTAAGTCGACGATTGCTGAGTTGGCCATTCCACCATTCCAGAGGATGGTTGAG
>JAHEEQ010000053.1:0-1293 GCA_024640585.1 Micrococcales bacterium | reverse complement strand
CCTCTGGATAAGAGCGAGCAATAACTACTTCCTGCCCAGCTGAATAAGTGAAGGAAGTGCAGTTCGATCTAAGTCGACGATTGCTGAGTTGGCCATTCCACCATTCCAGAGGATGGTTGAGTTGTTTTCTACTTTTGTGGCTAAACCTTCCCACCACCAGACGCCGATGCCACGGTTGTTTGGCAGGTCGAGGAGAAGGTTTTGCAATTTCTTTAAGTAGGCAGCTTGGCCATCTTTTGTGTAGGGGAATCCGTCGAGCTCATCATGAGAAACATCAATTACATCGCTTCCAAATGTCTGATCAATCCATGGGTAAGCAGTCTCTGCAATTAATACTTTTTGTTTTCGCGTTATTGCGATGTGTTCAAGTACTGATTTGAGATTTGCTATGGTGCCGTGCCATTGAGGGTAGAAACTTATTCCAACAATTTCGTAGTTGTTAATGTTGTAAGAGTCTGCTTGTTCGAGCCACCAACTAACCCAGTTGTAATCACCTCCGCAATGCAAGTGAAGAATAGATTTTGCTTTAGGAAAAACTTGGTTAAGTGCAAGGTGTGCCTTATGCTGAATTCGGGCGAAGTTTTGCCATTGAGTTGCGTCTTCACCATTGATTTGTCCAAGCGGCCAAAGCATCCCGTATGTAATTTCGTTTCCTAGTTGCACAAATGCTGGTGTGATGCCTGCGTTCTTGAATTTTCTCAAAGTCTGTTTTGTGTAGTTAAAAACCGATGTTTCCAATTCACTAATTGAGGTAGTGGACCAACCATTTGGTGTTGTTTGGTGGCCAGGATCGGCCCAAGTGTCCGAGTAGTGAAGGTCGATGCAGATTTGCATCTTGGATTTCTTGAGACGTTTGGCGAGATTTATTGCACGATTTAAATCACCATTTAGGTCTGATGGATCAACAAAGACTCTGATTCGACCCACTTTCACACCTTGAAAATGCAAAAGCTCAATTGCATCCATGGGTTTGCGTGATCGAGTGAAGAATTTCCTTCGGTATCTCTCAACCTCTGGAAGCCAGGAAATATCTACACCGTTAATCAATTTGCGCGAATTCTTAGCGATTGCTTTCCCGGGGGTTGTTGCGATAATCGCTGCGATCGATAGAGCACCTAAGAAGTTGCGTCTGCTTAACATTTCGATCCCGTCTGCGAGGTTTCGAGTTTATCTAATGAGTCAGATTTGTGGTTTACCTTGCTTGCATCGAATTGGTTGAAAACAGACAGTACTTTGAAATCCCGTCAGATATTCCAGAAGAAGATATTGATACTTGGGCTGTCGGGGTCTGGC
>JAHEEQ010000050.1:6338-6951 GCA_024640585.1 Micrococcales bacterium | reverse complement strand
GAAATATTCAGAGGAAAATAGACGGTTTTTTTGATTATTTTTGCAAGCAATTCCCATTGCGTTGACTAATCAGGGAAATTGCCTTCAGCTACTGATCTAATTATTTGGTCAGCCTTAGTAACGTAACGCTTAACAGTGTTAAGCGCTTGCCCATCATCCGCTCGGCTAACATATTCAAAATTTTTTGGGTTTTCACCAATGCCACAAAGGGTAGAGGGAAGTGGATCCTTAATTATTTTTCCAAGTTTGTATTGGGCATGATAAACACGACGAACAAATTTAAGTAGTTCAATTAAGTTTAAATTGTCGCTGTTGTGAAGCAAATGCTGATAACAGTCGTAGCAAACCAAGTAAGTTCTGAGAGATAAGTGCCTTATTTCAGCGCCTGAACGAATTTCAGGGTATTGAACTTGAATTTTCCGTGAATGATTATTTTTCAAAAGCAATTTACGAACTAGTTCACCTGCTTCAGTCGCTGTAATATTATTTGGTATTGCAATATTTATATGAGTATTCTGCCTTACCAAATTTGCATTGTCTGGGCTAACTATTAAGGCTGGAATTCTTTTGCGATCAATTGTTACTTGTTGACCAATACGTTCCCACCAGTATT
>JAHEEQ010000050.1:0-6328 GCA_024640585.1 Micrococcales bacterium | reverse complement strand
TAGCTCTCTATTGAAGTGCGAGAGTTTTTCTCTAGACCACTTAATGTGGCTGCATCGTATGTTGATATCGGTACAAGAGTCTTAGGCATAGGCACCTCAGTCAATGTTGTTGAAATGCTAGCAAACAAAATCTTGGTAATCAACTTTTTTTGTTGACATCATTAGCTAAATAAATTATTTGGTTTCGTTATTAATCTGTAAAAAGATAATTCACGAACTTATTAAGTCGACACGTTCAATTTGGAAACCTACAGTTGATGCATCACTAATTGATACCTCAATAAGTGATTCAACCTTAACCAAATGGAGCGTCAAATTGACACAAACTCAAACTCAAGCAACTGCGGCTTTTAATGCAGCGTCCATGACAAATATTCAAATGCCTAACGGTCAATTTGGTATGACTCATGTTAATCACCCAAGTCCGATGATTAATTTCAATATTATTAACGGCTCAGTTCAAGAGTACGTTAATAAATATCATCTTTTTGCAGCAAAAACAGCAGAAAACATTCTTGGAATGTGCAAGGTTGTTCATGATGCAAACGTTCACTTGCAAGAAAAGATGTTTAAACAATTTTGTGAAAAGATTAATTTGAGTGTGAACAGCTCAACGATTTCAAAATTCCTCAAAATTGGCAGCCGTTACGATCAATTCATCAAATATTCACATTGTTTGCCAAATTCATGGACGAGTATTTATTTGATTACGGACATTCCAGCTGAAGAGTTCGACACATTGATCGCTGAACGTATTACCTTGGCAAACGTCACGGCAAGTGATGTGAACAAAATCTTGGGTAAAGCTCCCAAACCAAAAGGTACGCTGAACCTCACGGAGGGTATGGCTGCATCTGTTTATTTCACAAAGGTGCCAACTCCTAGCGAGTGGGAGGTCTTTACTGCAAACTTGTCGCAGTTCACTCAAAACTTTAATGGGTTGCTGAGCGTGGAGTACTCACCCAAGTTTGAAATGAACTATGAGGTCCAACTTCGTGGAGTTGCAATTGCGCAGTCAAATTCACTGACTGTGAATTTACCTGCAAATGCTTCAACGGCAACTTCCTCACAAGAGGTACGACCATTCAGTGATCAAGTGTCACAAGACGTAGTTGTTTAACTGAAGCAATCTGCGGTTGATTCTTGTTTGTCACATCTGCACATGTGACAGCGGTGTGGACTTCTAGAGTCCACACCCACATGCCGTCTCAACTTTGCTTTGATATTTCCATTTGGAAATGAGGCATTTGAGGCGCCAATATTTTTCGTAAGAGATTGAAATTCCCCTATAGGCAATAAAATCATGCGATTCGATTCATTTTCTGACATGACTCAGGACCGTCAAACTCTGCATATTTACACGCGAGTTTCCACGGTTGCACAGGCTGAGCACGGTACATCCCTCGACTCTCAGCGAGAGCTAGGAATTCAAAAAGCAAATCAACTTGGTTTTGAATACAAGATTTGGAACGAGGGTGGACGTAGTTCACACCACGAAGACATCGCGCAGCGCCCCGAGCTGAATGCGCTGTACTTGGCAATCAAAGCGGGCGAAGTCAAACATCTGTGGGTGTACGACCAATCACGTCTCTCTCGCAACGATCAGGTCGCCTCAATCTTTCGCTATCAATGTAACAAGAACGGTGTAACGCTCTATACAAAAGATGGCGTCTTTAATCTTTCAAGTCCAACAGACAAGCTGTTCAAGCAAATGTTGGATGGCTTTGCTGAATTTGACAATGCAATGCGAGCTGAACGTTCGCGACTTGGAAAAATCAATCGTGTACGAACCGGGAATTGGCACGGTGGTCCTCCTCCCTTCGGTTATGCAATTGAAAACAAGAAGCTAATTGTTTGCGATGCTGAAGCGAAGTGGGTCCGCAAGATTTTTGATGCAATCGCTGACGGAAAGACTTGTGTCGAAGTGAAGCAAATGCTTGATGCAAATGCCGTGAGTCCACGCCGAAAACGAGGCACATGGTCCTTGGGGTCCATCAATGCGCTATTGAAGAACACTCACTACAGTGGGTACTACAAATATTACGACAAGAAATCTGATCAAAGCTTTGAGGTTCAATGCCCTGTCATAGTTGAACCTTCAATATGGGGAGATGTACAAGCCATTCGCTTGCCATCTTCTTTGCGTCAGGCTCAGAAGAACGCTACAAGCAAGAATTTTTATTTGCTGCGTGACTTGATGTACTGCGCACATTGCGGTCGTCCTCTGGCAGGGCGAATTTTGCGCTCTCGCTATGAGGAGACGTATTACTGCCCTAGCCGTGAGCGTGCATGGAAAAACGAAGCTAACAGTGGAAAGAAGAAGTGGAAGCGGGGTATGGGGTGCGGTTTCGGGCGTGCGATGAACATCCAGCTGACAGATAGTTTGGTTTGGGATTTGGTCAAACAGATTCACAGCAATTCAAGCATCTTGAAGGAAGAAGTGCGTGTCCGAGTTTTTAAAGAAAACGGTGTTTTTGTGCGAACTGATGATGAGCTTCAGTCACTAAACAAAAAACTGAAAGCTCTACAGCGCAATCACACAGCAATGAGCGAAACACTTGGGGAGTTGGAGGCTAATCGACTTCTGAAGCAGCTCAACGAAACAAGCTACAACACGATGACAGTACGCGTTCGTGACGAACTCCGAAAAATCGAAAATCAAATGCTTCTAGTTCGTAACGAACTCAAGGGCGCTGGGAATGGTATGAAGTGGAACAGTTGGATTAATGAGTTTGGTACAGAGATTCAATTGCTAGACACCAAATCACCAGAGGAGAAGAAGCTTTATATATCTGGTCTGATTAAGCGGATTGATGTTCGATATCGAGATGATCTCAGTGGCCATGAGTTGACCCTCACGACTCACTTGCCGATAGTGAATGACGGCATTAAGTGGCGCGAAAAAAAGGATGTAGTTGGCAAAGGGCGAACAGCAGTTCGATATGACGTATACCAAGGTACCGACACGGCAACCTTGCTGATCCAAAAAAAAGGCGAAACTGGATTGACGAAGATGAAGGCCTCGGTTACGTTCTAAGTCGAAAAGCAAATTTCGACGAGGTGAGCGCACTACGGGTGACCATACAGGTCACAACCACTGGGCTTTATCGAATGGCTTACTCAAAAAATCAAGAGTTGCTATTCGAAAGAGTCCAGCGGATGCGAGATGACTTCCTAATGACTTTTGATGCGATTGCTAAAGCTCTTACATCTGAGGGAATCAAATCCCCACGTGGCGTGATTCTGATGGCTGAGCATGTGTTCTCGATCTATAAAAAGGGATCTAAACGTCAAATGAGACTTTGTTCGCAGCCAATTACAAATGTCATCGATGTGGAATTCATAAGTGATTTCCAAATGGAAAGTGACCCATAGAAAGTGAATTACATATGTACAAAGTGAAAGTTAACTTTGATGATGAATCAGCTCCAAATTGGGCTAAAAACTTTAGCCAAAAAGAAGACTTTGCGAATTTGCTTATCTTTGGTACTTTCCGTGCGAATCGTTACAACATGTGGGTAAAAAATCGACATCTCCTAGCTTCATGGGAGTACGACCGAGTGTTTTCATTTGAAAGCAATGGAGACGTTATTTTTTCGTGGAATAGCGAAGGTGAACATGCATTTTTCGTACTTGAATGGAGTTGAAATATTGTTTGAAAATTTCGAAGGTTAAGGGCGCTGAATAGTGAATTTTTGTGACTGGAAGATCGTTCTTTGTTTTTGCAAAATCTTCCGAATTCGCTATGTTTGTTTATCTCGATACCTAAAAGAAGGATTTACTGAACAAAAAGGTCGACTCGAAGTCGACCTTTTTGTTACCGCGAAGTGCGCCCTTTGCCTTCACTTTCCTTCTTACGCAAGAAGGAGGGCATTTCCAGGTTCGTCTCGTCTATGCAAAACGCCATTTCATTTTTTGAGGCCAGTCTGCTAGACATGCGAAATGCTGAATATTGCACTTCTTTGCTCATCATCTCCATGTCCTCTTCGGTTAGGCGGCGCAACTGATCTATCTTGGCCATTAGCCATTTGTTCTTGCCAAACTCTTCCTCCAGCTCATTAAGCAATTTGCGTGCAGCTCCAGTCTGTCCGGTTTTAGCAAGCTCGCGAAGTTGGCTAGATGCTTTGGCAAAGCGCAGCTCATCAAGTCTGCGCTCGGCCAGTTCATTTACGGGCAATTGTAAATATGCTGTATCGGACAAAACTTCTAGTTGCAACAGAGGTGCTGTTACTTCAATTGGCGCCCCGTCCATCGAAGTGCCAGTCGCAGTCACTGCAAGCAGATCACGCACTGTGCCTGCTGCGGAAGGACTAATGTGCAAGCGTACAGCTAACCAGCTCTCTGAATCCCAGGCTAGGTCTGTCATACGGTAGGTGCCATCGGTTTGTTGTGTGGCAGTACTTAGCATTTCCACAATCACGCCAGGAGCAGGGATGAGTTTTGCTGATAGTTTTCGGATGTACAGCGCTTGCAACAACGACAATTCTTCGTCAAAGTTGTCAAACAAATCCTCGGCATGCTGGCCGTAGTAGTTTTGTCCACCGCCAGCTTGAGCCATGCCCATCATCAGGTCTTCATTGAAATTGCGGCCAAGGCCGACGGTGGTAGTGGTAATGCCTTTAGCTTGCCACGCTCTGCACTGAGCTTCTATCTCTGATTGCAAGCGCAGTCCTGAGTTCGCTTGCCCATCCGAGAGCAGAAGTACCCGTGAGATGGCGTTATCAGACCCGCCTTCAAGTTGCTCCGCACCTTTAAGCCAGCCACCATGCAAATTAGTGGAGCCACCGCTGTTTACCTCGCTGATGGCTTTCTGAACTGCATCTTGCGACAGCATGGGGCCGATAGGCATCAGCACATCTACACGGCTGTCGTAAACCACGATGCTCAGGTCGTCTTTTGCGGTGAGGTGCTTGGCAATGTGGTTCACGCACTTCATGGCCTCTTCTAGTGGTTCGCCGTGCATGCTCCCCGAGCGGTCTACTACTAAAGCAAGGCGTTTTGTGGTGTGCTGCATGGTCAGGTCGGCAGGGCGGTCTGGGGCCTGTACACGCAGTAGTAAATCAACAGCTCCACCTTGGGCGGGTACGGCATTGCGTAGTGGCGAGAAAACGAGTGTGTGGGTGTTCATCTAAGGCTCCTTGCGTTATTGGAGTGTTAATGGTGCAAGAGAGCTAGCTCACAGCGTGAGCCTTTGCCCAGCTCACGTCATGAGCCTGTTTTCTGTGAGAATCTGATCAACAACTTCAATTTCGAGATGTATACCTAAGTAATACACATTAAGCGGGGCCACATTTGTTAAAGCTAGAACAAATATTAAAAGATTCAGTTATCAGTGGGTTGATAACTGATCAAGTCGTTCGCGTTGTTACAACCGAATGGGCTGGCACAGATGCGCTCACCCTTTATTACAAAACTTCAGATGGAAATTTGCATGAACGAATGCTTTTCCGTTCTGATGAATCAAGCTTATCGCTTGCTGAAGCCGGACGACCCTGGGCGTTTGATGCAAATGGTGAGGATTTCAAGCTCGGCGCTGAAGCTTATCGGATCAATCTGGCTCACTTGTTCGATCCAATGATGGCTGTTCACACATCTAATGTGGAACCATTGCCTCATCAAATTACTGCTGTTTATGAGTCCATGTTGCCGCGACAGCCTTTGCGGTTTGTCTTGGCGGACGATCCTGGGGCAGGAAAAACCATCATGGCCGGATTACTGATCCGTGAGCTACTGATGCGAGCAGACGCAAGGCGTATTTTGATCGTTGCTCCAGGTAGCTTGGTTGAGCAATGGCAAGATGAGATGCGCGAAAAATTCGGTACCGAATTTAAGATCTTTGGGCGCGATCTTATAGAAAACAGCGCCAGTGGAAACCCATTCGAAGACGCAGATCTGATGATTGCTCGAGTTGATCAACTGGCTCGTAATGAGGATTTGCTGGAAAAGCTGCAATCCAGTAGTTGGGATTTAGTTATCGTTGACGAAGCCCACAAACTCTCTGCAAACTATTATGGACAAAAAGTTAATAAAACAAAGCGTTTCCAACTTGGGGAAATGCTTGGTTCAATCACGCGCCACTTTTTACTGATGACAGCTACCCCGCACAATGGCAAGGAAGAGGACTTTCAGCTCTTCATGTCATTGCTCGATTCAGATCGGTTCTATGGCAAGTTTCGTGACGGTGCGCATAAAGTTGATGTCTCGGATCTTATGCGCCGAATGGTTAAAGAGGAAATGCTCCGATTTGACGGTACTCGACTGTTTCCTGAGCGCAGAGCAATCACCATCAATTACGAGCTTTCCCCTCTGGAAGCATCGCTTTACACAG
>JAHEEQ010000044.1:5316-7035 GCA_024640585.1 Micrococcales bacterium | reverse complement strand
AAACCTCAACCCATCGAGGCCAGACATGGAAAATGGCTCAAACCGCTATTCAGGTGAGCGCTGAATTAGGTATTAATCCCCCAGCAATTATTGCGGTGTGGCATAGCTCTACTAAGCAGGACCCATGGGGACGGGCCAAGGATTTAGCACCTCAGCAGTTCTTTTCTAATGGTGAATACGTTGATCCACGATGGAGAATTTCAGATCCAACTGTGCAACTACATTCTGATCAATACCTAGAAAGCATTTTTAAGGAAATCGTTCCTTCAATTGCACCTGAAATTTCACCAGAAAATACAGCGGTCATTGGATCAAGTATGGGCGGCTTAGCAACTCTGTATGCTGCAAGACAACTTCCAGATAAATTTAATACCGCATTAGCTCTATCGCCTCATTGGGCTCTTAGTGACAAGAAATTTGCAGAAAACATGGTTAGCGCACTTCCAATAACTCACAAAATTTGGATGAGTCGTGGTGATAAAGGTTTAGATAAAGAGTACGTTCAATTACAAACATATGTTGATCAATTAATGCACGAGCGCAGTTTTACAAAGAACTTTGAAAGTAAGGTCTATAAGCGCAGCGGTCATAATGAAAGATCCTGGGCAAAGTATTTACACGAACCGTTACGATTTTGGCTTAGTACTTAACGGTGTAGTTAACAATCTTTGAACTTACCTTTTCTCCCAAGGTGTTCTTAGCGATAGCCACGATTTCAAGTTTTGTTCCCGATTTATACAAACGGTTATGCAAGAAGACTCTGTGTAATCCTCCTGCGACATTGTCATCCTTGAATGTACGGTGATCAGAAGTTCCAAGAATTTGCCAGCTCTTTCCAGGTTGGCGAATTGCAAATGTGACTTCAACAAAATCATCTCCTGGAACCTTCGCCGGCAGTGCACTCCAGCCTGGTGTTGAGTAATCAGGCTTTGGATTCAATAACGAGATCGAAAGAGGGGTTTGAGGAGTAAACGGTGAATCAGCTTTCACAATTACCCATCCGCGCGATGGTAGCGAAACAGTCATCGCCTGATCCTTGACCGTTACATCGGCCTTTCCTAACAAGGTTCTCCACTGAGATCCCTTTGTAGAGACTGTAAATGAGGCCTTTTGAGGCTCATCATTAGAGTTATAGGCCACAACGATCTCTTGGTTTTCGGCAAAACGGCTAATTGCAAAGACCGACCCATCGCCATATCGAAGTTGCTGTGAACCAATGCGCAGCGCCGGGTTTTTCGCACTCAAAGTTTGCAGTGCGGTGATGTTGTCTTCAAGTGGGTTCTTAACCGAAAATGCAGATGCGTTTCCGATGGGTGAACTACCAATTCGCAGTTCGCTCTTCCACGCCTCGACTTGAGTTGCAAACATATCTTGACGAGCTAACTGATCCCCGCCATCACCTGTCATGCCCTTTTCATCGCCGTAGTAAAGGACAGGTCCACCACGTAAAGTAAATAGAAGTGCATTTGCTAGTTCAGAGCGTTCCGTTAAAACCTTCTGGCCATCGCTTTCTGAAATAATTGCAATGAAGCGACCGATGCGACCCATATCGTGGTTGCCCAGAAAAGTTGCAAGTGAGTATGCACTTGTATTTGTGGTTGTATAAAGATCATCTGCGTTAAACAAAGTCACTAGATCTGCTGCTCCACCGCCCGCCTTTGCAAAACGTGAAACCTTTGCTTGAAATGGAAAATCAAGAACGCCAGGGAACTTTTGTTC
>JAHEEQ010000044.1:0-5216 GCA_024640585.1 Micrococcales bacterium | reverse complement strand
TTAACAACAATATCAACGATGACTTTCATGCCTAATTTATGGGATTCAGAAACAAAGTTTTTAAAATCAGCTTCAGTTCCGTAGTGCGGATCAATTGTTGTGAAATCCGTACCCCAATAACCGTGGTAACCAGCAGAGCCTTGCTGAACAAATTGATTAACTACTGGTGGTGTGATCCAGATTGAGGTAAATCCAAGTTCAGCAATGTATTTAAGGTGTTCAGTCAATCCTTTGAAATCTCCACCGTGATAGTAAGCGATATCAGTTGGATCATCTCCGCCACCAAGTCGCCCACCAGTCAGACCTCCGCCATCATTTGAAGGATCTCCATTAGCAAATCGATCTGTCATTACAAAATAAACAGATTCGCCTGCAAGTGGACCGCGGGCAATTGGGCGAGAAAGTGATGAGAGATCCTCTGCCGCTTGAGTTGGAGAGATCATCGCAGTTGCAATAACTAGCGGTGCAACAACAGCAAGAATTTTTCTCATTTAACTTCCCATACTCCTTGAATTGCTGCCTCTGATTTAATTGAAAAGATTTCACCCTTTACTTCATGTCCATAAAGTGTCTTAGTGACCGCAAATCCAAAAGTGCTCAAATCAATAGTTGCATTAATTGGTCCTCGTGAGACCAAAATGAGCAGTGATTGCTTCTTAGATTCGCGAAGGTATGCGATGTAATCATTGTCGACAGCTACCCACCGTAAGCCACCATTGATCAGAGCATCCTGAGTTTTGCGAAGCTTTACAAGTTTCTTGACCTCTGTGAAGAATTCAGTATCCCAACCGCTTCGATCATCCCAATTAATGGTGCGTCGTGCATCCTCGCCCCATGATCCTTCTAACCCGATCTCATCTCCAGCAAATATTGAGGGCACACCGGGATATGACAACATCATCGTCATAGCTGATTTATGGGCTGCAATATCCCCTAAAACAACTGTTCTAAACCGTGCTGTGTCATGCGAGTCCAACAACATCATGCTGGCAGTTAGTGAGCGCCATGGAATAGAAGCATTGAACTCTTGAATAGATTCAACCAACTGTTTTCCATTGATCTTTGGCATAGCAAATGGCAGCCCCTGGAAACCACCTGTAATTTCGGGATTGCGATTAATCCAGTTCCAGAATGGGCGCATAAAGCCTTGATAGTTCATTGCGCCTTGCCACCCAAGACCATTTAAATCACTTGCAATGAAATCACCGTTTTCTGCAACAAGCCAAGTATCAGGATTTACTTCCTGCATTGCTTGGCGAATACCTTGCATGACTTCAACGTGATGATTTTCGGCGCCTTGCACACCTGTCATATTTCCAACATCGATACGCCATCCAGCCATACCAAACTTAGGCGAGATCCATTTTTTTACAATGGAGTTTTTACCTTCATAAACTGCTTTGCGTAAGGACTTTGATGCGTAATTTAACTTTGGAAGTGATTCAAGACCAAACCAACCAACGTATCCCCACTGAATTGATTTATCCCAGAAAAAGTATGTGCGCTCCTTGGACTTCTTATCCTTCTTTGCTTTTGCTAACCAGCTGTGACCTGCTCCGCAGTGATTAGAGGTTAGGTCACCAAGAATTCGAATCCCGTTTTTCTTTGCAACTTTAATGAGAGATTGAAAGGCTTTGTCTCCACCAAGGATCGGATCGACATGATCAAAACTTGTTGCATCGTATCGATGGTTTGATTGCGATGGAAAAATCGGGGTGAAGTAGATTCCATTTGCACCGAGCTCGGTCACATGATCCAAATGCTCCTGAACACCATAAAGGTCGCCACCATACAACTCTTGACCGGTGTACTTTCCCCGACCGCGAGGCAAAAGATCCCATTCGCGTGGATACGCCCAATCCGGAATGATGCTTACCTTGCCAGAACGTGCAAAGCGATCTGGAAAAATTTGGTAGAAAACAGAGGATTTAATCCACTCTGGGTTGCCTGGTATGGCCACTATTTGAAAATCATTGTTGCTATGAACATCGTGATCAAATAACCCGCGCGCATTGAGCCACTCATACTTGCCATGTCCAATGAAGGCGAAGCGATACGAACTCTGAAGGTTGAGAATCTGTACCTTCACTTGGTACCAACTTTCAACCTCATTTTTTGAATTTAATTTCAACTCAAATATACGAGGCTCGCCATCGTGATAGATACGGAGCATCGCCTTTTCAAAGAGGTAATCGTTAGGTACGCGAACTTTTAGAGTAACAAAATCGCCAATTGCAGGTGCACTATTGCTTACGTATAGATCGCTTCCGTCGTGGTGTGGTTTGTTTTTCATTAGCCCTTATTCGCACCAGCTGTTAAACCGGATACAACATGCTTTTGTAGGTATAGGAACAGAATCATGACAGGAACAGAAGCAATTAATGCGCCAGCAGCAAATGGTCCCCAGTGAGCGTTGTACTGGCCATCAATGTACTGCTGCATACCGACCGCCAAAGTAATTGAGTTTTGATTTCCACCTAAAATCACAGAGGTAATAAGGAATTCATTCATTGTTCCAATAAATGAAAGCAATGTAATTACTGCAAGTACAGGACGTGCCAATGGCAAAATAATTCGGAAATAAATCTGGGCATGTGAAGCGCCATCAACCTTTGCTGATTCATCAATTTCAGATGGGATCGTGTCGTAAAAACCTTTGAGCATCCAAGCGTTAATTCCAAGCGCGCCACCAGCGAAAACTATAATCAGAGCAGAGGTTTGTCCTAGTGCTAAGAATGGAATGCTCTTGCCTAGATCTGCCAACATTAAAAAGATTGCAGTTGCGGCAAGTAGTTGAGGGAACATCTGTACAACCAGGATTGTCATCAGTGTTAACTTGCGACCTTTAAAGCGGAAACGGCTTAGTGCATAAGCGGCCGTGGCACCGATAAACATCTGTAAAACAGCGTTTGAGGCTGAAATTACGATCGAATTTCGAAGCCACTTTAGGTAAGGCTGATCAGGGTTGCTGAGCAATGTACGGAAGTTTTCAAGACCTGGGTTATCTGGAATCAACTTTTGGGCGCTGAGTGAACCCAAAGTGTCAAAGGATGCTGAAATCATCCAAATCAATGGGAACAATGCGAAGGCAACTGCAATAAAGCCAACGGCATGACGCCAAGCTATCTTCTTACCCCATTGACCCGGAGTAAGTGGTTTTTGTTTCAGGATTGCTTCTGTTGTCATGTCATGTTCTCGATTGTCTTGGATTTCTTAAAGCTGTAGATCGACATAGATGAAACAAGTAAGAAGTTAAAGAAAGAAACGGCGCTTGCGAGTCCGTAATCATTTCCTTTGCCTGCCGCAAATGCGATCTTGTAAGTATATGAAATTAAAATATCAGTGTGTCCCGCTATACCACCTGAAGAAATAATTGTTGGGCCACCTCCCGTTAAGAGATAAATCGCACCAAAGTTAGAGAAGTTATATGCATAACTTGCAATTAACAATGGAGCTAAAGTCATCAGAACTAACGGCAGTTTAATTTTTGAGAATACTTGGAAAGGTGATGCACCATCTACTTGTGCTGCTTCAATAGTTTCAGTTGAAAGTGATTGAATTGCACCGGTTGCAATAAGGAACATATACGGAGTTCCGGCCCACAATTGCACAAGTAAAACAGCAAACTTTGCAAGCCAAGGATCAGATAACCAAGGAATTGGGCTTCCCAATATTTTGTTGATAACGCCATTGTCAACATTGAACATTCCTGCCCACACCAAGGTTGAAAGAACCGATGGCATTGCATAAGGAACGATTAATAGAGTTCGGTAAATCTTTCGAGATTTCATACGAGGGTGGTTAAGCACTAGAGCCAGTAATAAACCAAGGAAGAAGGTACTAAGAACCACTAAACCTGCGTAAATAAAGGTCCATGCCAGCACCTGAAGCATTGGTTGGCGATAGCGCTCATCATTGATTACCTTTGAAAAATTTCTCCACCCAACAGTTGTGGTCCAACCAGGCTCAATTTCTTCACCTGAAGCACTCACCATAGATCCGCTGTCATTTGGTGAATAAATAGTTCCAGTTGTGTTGTCGGTGACCTTATCGGTTTTAGCATCGTAACTGAGGTTTTGTGCGACTAGCTCGACAGCATTTACATCTGAAACCGAGTAGAACTTTCCTCCGCCAATTGGAACTTTGTAATCGTTAAACTCATCAAGAATGTCAAAAACCTCATTCTCGGTTAATGTTGTGTAGCCAATTACTGATTCAATTTTACCGTCAGAGTTAAATTTTATATCTGAAGTTGGGAGCGCTGAATATCCATCACGCGTTCCGATTCCGTATCCATTTGCATCTTGAATAACCAAGGAAATTTTTTGGCTGGTGTTATCTCTTACAACCTGCATGTAATTGGAACTATCTCCTACAGGTGCAAATGAGTTTGAAACCATTACATCAATGGCTGTTTCTTTATCTAAGAAGTGACCATTGGAATAATTTGTAAATGCTACATACCCCGTAAATAACGCAGGATAGACCTGAAACAATAAAAGTAAGACAACGCCAGGAACAATATATTTTGGTGCAATACGCCTTTTGCTCAAGAAAATAAAATCTAAGACCAGAGTTGAAATTACAAAGTAAATCGCGAAAAACCATGTTTTATGTGAAATCAAAATCGGAACACACCACACTGTAAATGCATTCAGTGCTCCGAGCAGCATGATCTTCAGCAGTAACGCTGGAGTTTTATTGCTGAATTTCACGTGTTAATTCTCCCAAAGATAAATTGAATGAAAAGGGGCGCCGGGAACCCGACGCCCCTTTTCAGCTACTAATTAATTAGCTAATTGCCTTCTTAATGTTTGCAGCTGCTTGAGCAAATGCTGCTGCTGCAGTCTGCTTTCCATCAGCTACGTTCTTCCAAGCATTACCCCATGAATCCCATACTGAGTTCATCTGAGGAATGTTTGGCATTGGAGTTCCAGTTGCACCGAATGCACCAAATGCTGCTACATCCTTGTTATCTGCAACCTTTGCTGCTGCTGTCTTAAGTGCTGGTAGACGATCACCAAGCTTGTACAGAGCTAGTTGGAAGTCATCTGAACCAGCAACCTGAGTTAGGAACTGGCGAGCAACGATCTTGTTCGCTGCAAACTTGCTCATCATGAAACCGTTAACGCCTACGAATGGACGTGAAAGAGTTCCGTTAACTGCAGGTACTGATGCAATTGCGTAAGGAATTCCTGACTTCTTGATGTTTGCAA
>JAHEEQ010000038.1 GCA_024640585.1 Micrococcales bacterium | reverse complement strand
ATATTTTTGATGAAAATAATGTTGATGGTTTGTATTTATAAAGACGCGTCTCCAAATGATTTACACACCGCGGGCAACTCTTGATAAATAACTTAAAACAAAGCTAATCCACATTTCATGTTGTTATCGCGTAAGTGCTTGATTTCATTGACCCGACAGGTTGGACGGGCTTCGGTTGCCCAAACCGAATCAAAGAAAACAAACTGTAGCTCTGTATTTATTACTTTTAGGAGCACAGATGGCACAAGCAAAAACACTCACAGCGGCTGAGCTACGCCGCGCAACCGATTACATAGCAACACGCCCGCATGCAGCACGCAACAGGGCAATGCTGCTCATGACCCACCTAGCTGGACTTCGCGTCGGGGAAGTCGCCCTACTTAGCTGGTCTGATGCTGTAGACAGCAACGGGCAGGTCCGCGAAGAAATCCGTTTGAACGCTGATCAAACCAAAGGCCGACACCCTCGCACGGTGTACGTCAGCCCAAAGCTACGCAAAGAGCTTCAAACCTACGTCAACTCAATTCCAGCGAGAGCGCCCGAAGCCGCCTTCTTTTACACACAGAAGCACCCACGTCGAGGCTTCACGCCCAACACGCTCACACAGTTGTTTTTCAACTTGTATCGCGGCGCTGGCATTGAAGGCGCAAGCAGTCACAGTGGTCGCAGAACATTTGCCACTTCACTTAGCAGCAAGGGCGCAAGCATTCGTGTGCTGATGAAGCTCATGGGACACCGCAACATCTCCACCACGATTGGCTATGTTGACGCATCGGATGACATGCTGCGTCGTGCGGTCGAACTTGCATAACCCCGACTAGAACAGTAGCCCCTGATGGTGCAACGTCGGTTTAACCGACATCTTTGCGCGAGCCCCTGAACAGCGCAAGACCTCAGCACGAGCATTGCCCATTTCTTCTGCACCCGTCGCAAATAGCTGCTCACAACGGCAACGGTCAGTGAAATCAAACCTGCCCTGAACACCGCCAATCTTGGACTTGCAGGGGAAATCATCTACGGCGGCATGCTCAGCGGTATTGAATGCCCACTCATGGTGTCGCATGACTGTGAGCGTTAGATGCCGACGAACATGATCTTCCGACGCATTCATTCTTCTGCCAGTTGGGTCAATGGTGCCAACGAACCTATCAACCAACATGGCTTCAGCACCAATGCGCCACAACTCTGCATCTGGGTTTGAAAACATCAAGTAGCTGAGATAGACGCTCTTCCAAAGATTCTTTTCTGCGACGGGAGTCAGTCGCGCTTTGTCGCTATCGCTTCGCGGCACATTGGCTTTGATGAATGCCAACAGCTCCCTGTCTGTCAATCTGTTCACGCCGTTTGGAAAGCACAGCAACAAATCATTTTTGGCAACACCATTGAGGTCATTTCCATAACACACCTCGATTTGTTCACGGTCATTGGCGCAAAGGCAAGTTGGCGCCTTCATCCATTCCCCATATCGGCAGTGGCTGACATCACCATAAACCTCAGCGCATTTGAGAACTTTTTTGCCGTGTGCGTTCAGCTTTGACGTTGTGTTGCATTCAGCAATCCGATAGCAAGCGGCGGCGTAACTGGGACTGAGTTTTAGAAAGTTGAAAAACAGCCTATCAAACGACAAACCCGCACCATCAGGGCCAGTGGGCAACCTGCTTTGATTTGTTGTTCTTGTGTCTTGCCCCACCCTAGCTGACCGTTCTTGTTTACATACTTTTTCTGGTTCTCAAATTTGTATGTATTCCAGCACGGAAGAAATAGTTGAAATAAATGCGTGGTCTTTGTCTTGAACAGATCACACATTCATTAACCAACTAGGAGCTCATCATGAGTGAAGAAAAAGCACACGGAACAGGTACTGAGGGAGAACTTAAAAACTCAGACGCACCAAATAAGTTCGCAACCAGCGTAGGGTATTTACTGACCAGAAGCAACCCAGAACGAGCAGTCGGCGAAGCCATTGACCAGCTGATTTCGGAGCGTGTTCATTGGGAAAACAACGAGCTTGCCAACTCGAACGAAACCCTCTATGCCCTGCTTCAACATTGCTATTCCTTGAACAACGCCATGTCTGGTTCGGACTTCACAGCCAAGGCGCTGCGTAAGGGAATGTCTAACTACATCCAGCAAAAGGGCTATCAGTTCAAGGAGTCAAGTCCACTCATTACCAAGATCGTCAAGTGTGTCTTTGGCGTTGATCGCCGCCGTGTCAACGCATACAGCTCTGCCCTGCGAGTTGCCATTGCCGAAAAAGTTGCCGTCATGAACTTGCCCAAGTTTTTCAAAGACAAAGGTGGCATTGAGGAAGTTCGTCGTCAATCAACAACTGGCAAAGCCAAGACCATGAAAGACAAAGTGGAGTTGGGTCGCGCCGTGCTGGAAAGCGATGTACTGGTCAGTGTTCAAAGCGACACCTTGAACAAGAACTTCACCAATGACAGTCTGGAAGAAGGAGTTGTTTTGCTTGCCACCCGTGAAGACGACGGCAGCTTTGCTATCCGTCGCGTTGTTCAATCCAACTCTGCCGTCAAGAGCGCACTGGCTGCATGTGCCAGCGTAGGTCAAGACAAGGAAAAGGCCAAGCAGTTTGAAGATGAGCAAAAGGCAATCGAAGCTGAGCGTGCAGCAGCGCAAGCCGCACTCAAAGCAGCATGACGTGAAAGCAAAACCCAAGAGTGATTGTGAGCATACGCTCGCAGTCACTCACCTCTCAAGGAGATTGACATGGCTACCAATAATCCCAACTCTGTAAAAGCTCAGCAACCCACTTGCCTTGAAGACTTTGCCCTGCAACCCAACAGCCGATACAAGCTGGAAAGCATCTTGGACTTGACTCTGCCCTTCCCTGACAACGGCGTGTGCGGAATCATCTTGTACGGTCTTTATGGAACAGGCAAAACCACATTAGCCAATCTATTGCCAGGACTCATTGACACAGCCAAGAGTGACCCAAATGCACAGAACATCCAGCCGAGTTTGATTGTTGACACAACGGAGCCCAACTTTGATGTTCACGCATGCGCTCAAGGGCAAAACGGAGCGCAACTGACCCAACAAATTCAGAACCGTACGCAGTTAATTTCACTCAATGCGTCGGGGTATCACTTTGTCATCTTGGACGAGGTGGACAACTTGACTGAAGCTGCACAGGCTGGCTTAAAGGCAATCATGAACAGGTCGAATGTCGTGTTCATCATGACAACCAACAACCTAGACAAGATTGATGACGGCATTGAAAACCGCAGCGTCGTAATTGACATGAATGTGCCACCAGCTGCCAACTGGCGACCCATCTTGCGACGTATCTACACCAATGCCAATCTCACGCCGCCAGCAGATGCCGTACTAGACCAAGTGGTTGCTGCTGGCAGAGGTAGTGCGCGAACCATTTTTCAGGATGTGATCATGGGCGCAAATCAAGCCAAGAAAGCGGGAGACACAGGTGTTTCAAAAGTTGCGAACTTGCGAAGCTAAATCACGCTGTCCTTGGTGGGGGGTGAGTAAAAATCACCACCCCAAAAGCGTAAGTACTTCACTAGGATTTTTCGTAGCGCAGAAATTTAGGGCTACAGGAGCCTTTTCTGTACCAATTAGAAAGCCTCAGGCATTGGATCTTGCGGTTCCCAGCCCTGTCCTGCGCTTAGATTGACTCGACGAAAGACTTCGCCAAGGTATGCACCTCTCGACTCAGTTGTTATACCAGTCTGTTGAATAAGCGTCTCTCGAAGCGGATGATGACTACCTATGAAAAATTCATTACGGGTATGAAGTCTTTCCAGCAGCTTGATTGAAGGAATCCGCGCATGTTTCCCTCGAGGCCCTCGGTTACAAGCAACACATGACAAAACCAGATTCCAAATTCCATTGAAATTGATTCCTAAATTCATATGCTTCAAAGTGTCTGGAAAAAAGTGATCAACTTCAACATTCATCTCTTCGCCAAGTAGCGATAGATCAGCAAAGCAATAGAAGCATTTACCTTTCTGGTATCCGTTTAACGCAGCCCGACTAGTTGTAACGTTTTTTCGACGCTTTGAATTGTCGAAAGTGAAAATCTCTCCAAGTTCGTGATCATGCTGTACAGATAATAAGTTTGTTGAAATCCCAAGATTCCAAGCAGTTTCGACTAACCGCCATCTTGCTTCTACTTCTTGCTCAAGGTTGCAAGATTGAACACTCTCAGTGAGTTTTGAGAATTCATCTGTGATCCTCAAACCGTTGTTTGGCTTACGTTCATCAATGAAGAATCTGTGAAGAACATCGCCTGTTGCGACAACATGAAATGCATCAATCACATTAGCAAAACCATATGCCACAGCTACTTTGGTAAGAGCATCTAAGTCACGATCCAAGTTAAATACTTGGCACGCATCAAGAAACTTTCCTTGCTTTGTTGTGATTTGTTTTGGCGAATCAATTAGATGCTTAGCTATGCTTTTAGCAAACGCAGGTGCAATATCTTCGAGCTTTACAAGCTGACCTGAATGGGGCTTAATTTCCAACAGGGCAGTTGCTAGGGCAAATTTGTAGCTCGCTGTATTTCGTCCATAAAGCACGACACCTCTCCAGCAGTCCTCGACTGAAGGATTAGCAGTGATAAAAGGCTTTGTCATGATCAAGCAAGTTCAATCAGCACAGATTCCCACTCAACAGAATCACGCCCCATACTGTCTGAATTGCCCCATTTTTCAATCACTCGAAATCCGAGGCTTGCAAAAATGCTTTGAAGTCTTTCAGATTGATCTGGAATAAAGAGCCGACCATGAGCATCTCGATCATCTGCCACAACGTCAAGTCGTTTGGATGGAACTGAGTAGAGGACTCGACCATGCTTAGTAAGACATTGCTTGATCGAAAGGGCCGATGCATCAAGATCTTCTACTGAAACATGCATTAGCACAGCAGAGCATAAAACTGCATCAAAGCCACCACCGAAAGGAGTCCCTAAGTTCGGCAAAGATTTACATGCAATTTTTCCTTTTAGCTCTGGATGAAATTTTTGAGCTAGCTCTACGAACTCTACTGTTGCATCAACGCCGTAACAATCATGACCTAATTTTGACAGCGCAGACAAGTCACGACCCGAACCACAGCCAACATCTAAGACTCTAGATCGACCTAAAAAAGCAATTTCAAAATGCCGCGATAAGTTACTAACAACAGACTCGTATCTGTCTGCAACTTCGCTAGCGTTCATTGAGTAATATTTGAGAGTTTGATGGTCCATTTGGATCTGCAATTGATTTTCTTAAGTTGCTAGTTGCATTTCTAAATCAACCACCAATCGCATCGTATTTTTGCTTAAGCAACCAAATGACGTACTCAAGGTCGTGCTTATTGTTCAACGTCACGGAGTAATCCACACCAGTAACACCACTCTTCCATTTGAAGGTTCGTTCTTCACACATGTTTTTGGGATCATCCAACTCAAAGAACCCTTGAGACTTCTTTGCTCCATCTGCGTGGATATTGCCTCTTCTGATATCAATCTTCAAACTGCTCTTTTGGAAATGAACATAACAAACCGCTGTGCTGTCTCTTTTGATACTGACGTAATGCTTCTTAACTGAATACCCAGTGTCAGCAAAGGCTGAAAAATACTCCTTCAAAGACTCCCATAACTCAAGACACTCAGGGCTTGATTTGGATGTATGGTCTTGCTCATCAGCAACTTGAATTTCAGAACTAACCGAAGTTATCTCCGATGTCGTTGCCTTAAATTTTTCAATGCTTTCCTTTGACGAAGGCTTATGTTGAACCAGAGAGATCAAGTCTTTACCGTATTTTTTGATTTCCCATAGCTCAAACGGGACATCTCGGAAGTTAACGCTGTTCTTTTGGTAAGCGTTGAAGGCAGGTGAAATGAAAACAACTTTCGACTGAGTCCAGTCCACATCACTTTTCTTTAGTGCTTTACCTGTTTGCTCTTGATACTCAAGAACAAAATCCGCTTTTTTTTCAAGCATCTTTGATAGATAGGCATAGCCTTGATCAACTACCGAATAGCTGCTGCCTTTTTTGTATTCGATGATTACAAAAGCGTTGTTCTCTTCATCAAATGCCAGCGTATCTATCCTGAACTCATCAATGCTGAATTCAGTTGCAACAAATTCCAAACTAAAAAGTGATCCGAGATTTTTCTCAACTAACGACTGGATGTCTTTTTCCAAATCGAAAGCTGTCTTACCGACGGGTTCGAGTTCGTTGTTGTGGAGACGATATAAGTCCATGTTGAGCACTCAAATTTAATTATTTTGATACCCAACTGTACAACGCAGGATCTCCGAATGGTTGTCGGTTTAACCGACATCTTTGAGCAAGCCCCCAACTTGAATCAAGCCAACCGCTCAGCTGCCATCGTCGCAGTCATCTTGGAATAGTGCTGCTCCAGCATGCCCACTGATGTGCCCATTTGCTTAGCGACTGTGTGCATGTCCATCTGTCCATCCATGAGCGCCAAAGTTGCATAGCAATGACGCAGGGAATAAAGACTACGGTTTTTGCCAGTGATTGGGTCAACCCGCATGCCACTGTCTTTCATCAACAGCTCAAACGAGGTGTGCATACTGGTTGGGCGCTGACCCGTGCTTAGGCTGAACACATAAGCATCTTTTTTGGCAGCAATAGCCTCATTCAAGTTAGTACCCACTCTCTGCCTCTTAGCCAACCTTGTTAACGCTTCAGCTGCACGATGTTTGGCAATCAGCCAACGCCCACCTGTTTTGCCGCTAACCCAGATGCGGAGGTAGCGAACATCAGTCTTGCCGTCTAAATACCACTCAATGTGCTTCCATTTCATATTCATGCTCTCACGACCTGAGCGCATGCCAGTGGTCAAGAGCATTTCCACATAGTCACGCAACAGCTCGCGCATTTCGGTGTGATTCTTGCGCTCAGCCATCAAACACCACTTGGGCAAGTATTCCAGCAAGTGCTTCAATTCATCTTGGGTGAATGCGGGTCTAGCCGAACCCTTGCGACCTTTGCGGCTTAGCCTTGGAATCCCCACTTTGTCACTGATTGAACCCTGCTGAATTGCCAAATCAATGACCCGATTAAACGCACTACTGTG
>JAHEEQ010000036.1 GCA_024640585.1 Micrococcales bacterium | reverse complement strand
CCTGTGCCATGACAGCTGACCATACGTTGTCAGATATCAGTCTCCAAAGCGCCAATTGATCCTCAGGGTTGGCAATTTCCATAAATCTCATCTTTGGTCTCCTTTCTCTACATTTATTTAGTCGAAAGCAGAAAACGAGTGCCAAAGAAAAAGCCGACTCCTAGGTCGGCTTCCTTGAGTTAACGATTCCTATCAAGTCTTGCGACTGGGCAATCCCAAGATAGATCGTTTTTCTGTTTGAGGTGCTGGCGCTTGAACTGATTCGTCGGACTTGCTCTTACCAGCAATTGCATTAATGCGTTGATCTAAGTCCCCTGCATCAACGGCTGAGCGAATCACTTGCAGGGATGTGATTACGTCAGCAATGCTGTCTGATTCAATGGCGTTTTTGCCGTCCATGATCTCAAGTGTGCGAGCACCATAGCGCACAGTGATGCAAAGCTTGCCCTTGTCATCTTTCCACCACCAAGGCTTGAGCTTCTTAGGAGTTTCTACTTTGCGAGTCTCCCCAGTGGCGTCATCTTTGAATGTTCGTAGCTTTGTGGGTGCGAATTGCGTCCCAGACTGCTCGGCTATGGCCAAGAGGATTTGCTCATCCAACTTGCTGCAGAGCTTTTGGCGACGTGCATGCTGCGGGCTATTGCCCTGTTGACGCTTGCTGTTAATGAATTTCAATGCACTTAGACCTGACATAGTTACTCCTTGTGTGTTGCAGGAATAACAAATTTAGTTTCGACCAAACGGTTCGAGCAACCTAAATCGTAGATATCCTGATAGCTTGGAAGGACTCAAAAATAAGTTGATTTTTTAATCAATAGATAAATTCGCAAAGTGCTCAAGCGCTTTTGCCTCCTCATCTGCAATACGCTGCTTGTGAGCTTGTGCATCTACTGCGGCATCAATTGAAACAGGTGTGTAACGCTTAAGCCGCTTGGCGCTCAGATGCCAGAACTTATTGTTAGTAGCTTCTTGGAGGATCAGCTCAATTTCTTGCTTAATGTCAGCACCCAAGCAATTACGAAAGAAAACAGCATCATGCACACGAGCAATCGGCGCAAAACCATACTCGCTCGCCACATCACATACCAAGTCCATTGCGTCTGTTTCAGCATGCTGATACAAGAAGGAAAGGACTTTAGACTTACTTGGTCTGCCACTAACAGTATGGACACAGGTTTCAAGAAGCAAAGTGGGTAAGTACAACTTAACTTGTTCATAGATGAAATCATCTAATGCACGTTGCTCTTCGATGAAGGCTTTGACTGTTGGGTCGGCTAGAAACCTCTCACGCTCAGAATTATTCATCAAAATTTTGACTAAGGCAGGATTTTGCCAATGACCACTATCGTCAATCCAACCTGAGCCTGTGCTCTTTGCTCCAAAACTGATTGCGGTAAGCGCCTGCTTAATCAGTTTTCTTTGAAACTCCAGGGTAAGCACAGAGCCGGTACTGAATGTGAAATAGTGAACTGTTGACATGAAATCAACTTTGTCCTCCAGGTACAGCGTTGTCGCAGGAAAATATTCCCGCACGTCTAGCTTTGCATTTGCGCTCTGAAGCAAGGCTTTGGCATAGCCCATCTTCCAAGCAACAACGCTACTGCGCATGTCGTACTCCCAGCAATTGCCAAGAATGGCACGCCTTAATTCCTTGTGCACGTTTTGGATGCTTACACCCTCATAGTAAGTTCGGCCAAATGGACTAGGCTTAGTGCGCTGAGGGAAATAATTGCCATTGATCGCGGCCACAGCCAAGATAAGCTTGGCATTGCGCAACAACTTTTGATGTTTCTCCTTGGTGCTGAACTCAGCACCTTCGCTTAGCCAAACAATGAAAGCCTTCAAAGATTCCACGTCCACTGGAACAAGATCGAATCCCATAACCGATTCAGGCTGATCACTAGGTTCGAGCTCTTGGTAAAGATGCTTGAAAACGGCATAACTATCGTCAGAAGTGCCTGTTAGGTAATGCTCCAACTCACGATCTGACTTGATCTCCGATACGACTGCACTTCTGACAGAACCCTTGTCTTCAAGCGTTACAAGCTTGCTTAGCTTGACAGTGGAATATTCCCCACTAAATTTGCTGCCCTTTTCTACGGTTTGTACTATTTCCAATTGATTGTCCTTGAGCCATTTATGCACTCGAAGCTTTTGCTGACCAATCCTCCCACCCTTGTTAGCCAAGTCATGCAGGGGGATTGGATAAAGACCAAGCTTCCGCTGTGCAGGTGTTAATCCACTTTGAACAGCTCTCAGCAACAAGCCTTCAAGTGCTCGTAAATATTTAGCAAGCGCTCTTGACGCAGAATTTTTTGGCATTGGAAACGCTTGCTGCAACTTAGTCAGCACAAGAGATTCGATATTCAGCTTAATCATGGTTCAGATCCTAAAATCATTGTTTTCCTTTGTATTTAGCTGGTTTCTGTAGATTAAAAAAAAGTAACACACATATAGTAAAAATCAGCTATCTACATAGCTAGGTATGTCTGAAAGTAAATATCTGCAAGAAGTCAACTCCTTATCTACTTAGCTTAATGTAAGTATTACTAGTTTCAAACTTTTCTGATATGCTGAAAGCAATTGATGCAATTACTTTGTTAAGAAAATGAAAGTTCACTTCCTAGCTCCACACCCTCTGTTTGGCCGCAAGTCAGCCCCGCGCCCTATTGAGGATCAGCAGCAAAGCCCCTACTACTGGTGGTGGGCGTATCTTCGTCGCTCTGATGCTTACTTGAAGTGCTGTGCGCAAGGCGGCAAGGGCAAGCTAGCCAAGCTGTACGCTGACTTTGGGGACGTTCGTGAGGACAACTTTAAAAAGTGGTGGACTGCTAATGACCAAGGGGCCAATCTTTTTGGTGAGCAGCGACAACAGGTAAAATTTGGGCCCTTGTCTGAAACCAGCGAATGGCATCCAGATTGGACGGCAGATGTTGCTCTAGTGATTGCAATTCCCTTGTCTATGAATAAACGAAGCATCCAATCTGGAATTGCCAAGCTGTTAGATGAGCGAATTAAATCTCGGAGGGGTCGAAAAGCACTGAAAGATACTGAGAGCACAGCACGTTACTCATTGGCTAGAAATTACTCAGCCAGGAATCTTGGTAAGGCCCTAGAGGTATATGACTTTTGGATACGTGGAAAGAATAATCCAGATGAAAAACTCAAGCTATGGGAAATAGGTGTAGCAGCTAAGCTGAACAAACAATCTGTGAAAGATGCGATATCAAAAGATCCCCATATTAGGTTTGAAGGTCGCAATCGATTGAACGCTGCTGTTAATCGTTACGTCAAAGAAGCCCAAAAGCACATAGCAGGGGTCGAAAATGGCGTTTTTCCTGCTTTATAAATTTTACAGACGATAGTGAGCCTCATAAATAGACCACAGGCTCCAGGCCCACAATAAAGGAAAATTTATGGCAATTATCAAACTAGATCAAAAAAACAAGGCTCTTAACATCGCGGACTGCGCTATCGAGCACCCACTTATCTTCAAGTACTTTGATGACCTCCCCGAGAAGCAACGTGACGATGAATTCAAACGTGCACTACAAATTGGAGTAATCGCACTTATGGAGGATCGCTTTGCTGCATTCCTGAATAGAACTGAAGGCGAGCTAGGTACTCAGCTTGAATCACTCAAGCTCATTTATGAACGCAACGTCAAGGCTAAGGAGAAGACTACTGAGTCAGGCACCAGTGCTGAGACTGAAATCTTTAATGAAATCCGCACTTACTTGGAGCGTGTTGGACATCAAGATGATGAAGTCCAGATGACTAGCTCATTAGTCGGCGCAATCAAACGCAACAAAACTGGCGATATTATTCTTACTGTTAATGGTGATGAGGCAAAAAAAATTGCAGTTGAGATCAAATTCGATCAGTCTCTTGCACTAGGCGAGATTGAAGACACTGACAGCTTGGGCCGACCACGTGATACTGCCATCAGCCAAATGATTGAATCTATGGCAAACCGTGATGCCAAGCTAGCGATCATTGTTTTTGATCAGAACCGATCTTCAGAGGGCTTAAAAAATTCCGTGAATGGAATTTCATGGATTCCGGGAGTTGGATTCGTTGTCATCATTGACGACGTGCGTATGGACTACTCCAACTTGTTTATCGCAATTGATCTTGCCCGCAGTATGCTCATGAGCACTCTACGCATTGTTGATCAAGACATATTTGAAAGTCTGCTTGGCCGATTGACCAATGACTTGTCATCTATTCTTGAAACTGAGAAGCTACTTAAAGTCAACCATGACAATTTGAAGAAGATCGCGACGTCAATCCGTAAGCATGCACTGCTGGTTGGCTTTACTCAGCGTATCCTGCGTGATTTCATTGCAACTGGCCAGGTCAGCAATCAAGAGCTGCTTAAGCTGTACCACGGTGATGGTTTGAAAGAAGAGTATGCAGAAATAACCAAAGACGTAGAAGCAATTTTCCCATCGCTCTTAAACTAAAAAATTAATAGGAAAAATCCATGAAAAATAAATTTACTGACATTAACAGTCCAGAGATTCTGTTGAATTCCTGGATCGATATGAATGTACGAATCTGGTTTGACCGAGGATTTAAAAATCGAAAAAAAATTGGAAATATTCTTCTTGCCCATATTTTTCTTTTTGGCGATGAGCATGACAAATTGCCAGAGATATTTGAATGGCTCAAATCCGATCATGCAAAGATTGTGTTCAGCCAAGATGGCGAAGATCAAGGTGGCACATGGGTTCTCAGTGCCATAGATTCTCTACCCTTTAAAGATTCAATCTTGGATTCTGAAAAGCTAAGGTTGAAAATTGATGCATACATCGACAAACACTACGATGTTACCAAGTATGAATTGAAGTTAGGCGAGCCCATTTACGTTCGAAACTAATATTCACTTGGCAGCATGATGACCCAGTGCTCACCGTCCCAGCAGGCAAACAATGAAATCGCTTGCATGGGAAAGTCTGTGTAGGGAATCTCTTGGCGGGCATGTTCGCGGCCGTTGCCGTCTTCATAGATCATGGTTGCTCTGTAGCCATTGACAGTCATACGCACCTGGACAAACCAATCATCAGTGCCAATCTCGCTTAGGTGACTGGCAATCGCGTCCATCATCCAAAAACACTCAGCCTCCTCTGCCAAGTATTTGGTTCCATCTGTGAGCAGGTGTCTGCGGCTAATTCGATAGTAGCCCGTGGAGCCAATGAATTGCGTAAGTTGGGTTGCATCAAATCTTTTCATCTGTAGTCCTGTTTGTGTGACTACAGTTTGTTTTCAGACTAGCAGATGGACAACCGAACTTTGGTAACCCGCCAAATTGGACGGATACCAGCTAAAACAAGATGGCTGCCTTAGGCTGGGAGCGTTTATTGATGCGAGCAACCCTTATCAACCGCTATTGACCTACAGCGGTAATTGTCCCTTAGAACCAAAGGCGTTCAAAAACTGAATTTACCGGCCTGCGTGGTCTTTCGTGCTTGCCTGATGGCGTGATGGGTTGGGCATCATAGTGATTGCATATCAAAAAAATTGATCTGGTTCTCTCCTGCTGGAACACAATTACCAATCTGAACGGCAAACCCTTGCTCTTTTATTGTTGTTCCAAGCGCACGCAAGTAAGCGTCATTTGCTTGAAATGTTCCGAGCCGAAGAATCTGCCGCCCCAAACCAGTGAGTTGATAGATCTGAATTTTGAGAGTCTTGGCAGGGTCAGCGTGAGTAACTAGCAAGATACGTCCGTATGAGACCAATGCTTGCTGGAAGCGATCTGGCAATAACGACGGCCAAGTAATTTCAAGCCCCAAAGCTTCAGCACCTGACACAATCCCGAGTTCTTGCAGGACTAGCAGCAAAGAGAAGGTGACACCTGCGGACTCGAGTAGCGCTTTGGCGTCGCGAAAGATTACGTCGTTCACCACAAATGGCGACACCTTTTCGATGGCCTTTGCTTCGTCCTGAGAAAGGTTTCGCAAAAACTCGAGTGTTCGTAGTGAATAGCGGCCAGGGTTCTTGACTTCGCCTGCAAGAACTTTACCCCACAGTGTTTGGAGATCTTCAGACGACACGCCCGCAGCGCATTCGCGCCATCGAAGTAACCAGTCGTCTGATGGTTGTGTATCAGTCGGTTCCTGGGAGTCTTGTGCCAGTTCTTTCTCGGCATTAAGGACTGCCTTGGATATGCTGATTTCTCGACGAATTGATTCAGCGCGAACGTTACGGTCTGCAACCTCTGCGATGTGCGGGAGTAGCGCCGGGTGGGAATTTTGTTCAAAAAGAAGAACTACACCCTTTCCTGTCTGTTGATTGATAAGCTTTCCATCAGGAAGTAATAGCTTTTGACCGGAAAGAATTGCCTTAGCATCAATCTCAGCCTGTGCGAGCATCAGAAGTTCATCTCGCCGAACGTTAATCGCAGCATATCCCTCTCTCCGCATTTGCCACGGTTTGAGTAACGATCCAATTCCTTTATCGGCAATCGTATCCCACAGCTTAACAAGCAGCTTCTCACCAGGAATGTCCATACCTCAATCCTCAGACGAAAATTATGATCCCATGCGTAATGTAGGTTACAAAAGCCAGCAGGCTACAACCAATTTTGTTCGGCTTCCAAAGCCCTGTGACTGCTTGAACGCAGTGTGCTCTTAAACTTATTTCACAAATTTCAATCGAGATTTGCAAAAATTCACGCATTAAAACGCTCTACAACGCGTCGTTTTCCGCATCCGAACACTCTGGGTTCTAGCTCACCTGATCGTCGCTTGTAGGGCTTGCTCGCCAATCTGCGCTGGTTATCCACAGCTCGCGTGAGTTATCCAAGAAAAATCACGAAAAATCGTGCTTTCTACAGATTTCGCTTCTTGATCGTTGAAATCATTGAAGAAAAAAACCGCTCAAAAGTTATCCACAGTCAGTTCATTTCACCCTGCTTTTGCCCCAGAAACCCGACAGTTTGGCGGGACTCAGGTTGTCCAGATAAATATGTGAAAACACAATGCAATTAACGCAAACACATGATTTAGGAGAACTTGAATGGCACAGGCTAAAACACTCACAGCAGAAGACATGGCGCGTGTACTGGACTAC
>JAHEEQ010000032.1 GCA_024640585.1 Micrococcales bacterium | reverse complement strand
ATTGTGGCTGCAGTCAGTATGACTGCCCAATAAATTTTCATCGCAAGTCCACAAATTCAATAACATGATCACTTATTGCGCGGAAATTTATCCGATGTGCCACTGTCAATACTGCGCCGCCATTTTGAGCGAAATTCTGCACAACTTCGATGATTTTCTCTTCACTCTTAGAATCTAGTGCGGCACTTGGTTCGTCAAGTAACAAAATTCTTGGTTTGCGAAGAAGTGCGTGAGCAATTGAAAGTCGTCTACGTTGACCGATTGAAACTCCAACACTTCGGTCGCTCACATATTGGTCAAGGGGCATTTGTAAATCCAGATTGGATAAAACCTCATTTATCTCTTCATCACAGATTGCACGACTGTTTCCATATTGCAATAATTCGCGCACACTTCCCTCAGGAAGGTGTGCATCTTGAGTTACAAGAGCAATACTTCTTGCGAAAGCTTTTTGTGAAAAGTCATTAGCCGAAACTTTGCCCTCAACCTCGCCACAAATCATTCGTAATAAGGTTGACTTACCGATTCCACTTGGTCCAACCACAACCGTGATGGTGCCCGCTGCTATCGCGCCACCTGGGATTGCAATTTTGTTTTCACCGAGCAAGACAGTTTGGGTTGGCCAAGAAATTTCGGAAAATTCAGATTCGTTCGTACCGCGTTCGATAGTAGGGGCATCAAGAATTTGTGTGGCTTGATTCCATGCCTCCATACCTTCCAATGCTGCGTGAAAATGCACTCCCAGCATGCGCAATGGTGCATAAACGTCTGGAGCCAAAACGAGAACAGCCAGTCCTTTCCAAAATTCGATTTCGCCATTTACAAGGCGCAATCCGATGGCAACAGCAACTATTGCTACCGAAATAGTTGCAAGTAATTCCAAAACAAATGCCGAGAGAAATGAAAGTCTCAAAACTTTCATTGTCGCAGTTTGCTGAAGTTTTCCCAGTCTTTCAATTTCTGATGCTTGTTGTTTAGCTCGATTAAAAATTGTAAGTTCTGGAAGACCATTCATTAGATCAGCAAGAGTTCCTGAAAGCTTCGTCACTTGTTGCCAATGTTTTTCTACATTTGCCGATGTAAACCAACCAACAAGTGCCATAAACAGAGGTATTAGCGGAATAGTCAACACTAAAACCAATGCCGCTAGAGGATCCAACCAAAGAATCACCGCCCCGATGCCTAATGGGACAATCGCAGAAATTACAAGTTGCGGCAGGTATTTAGAAACATAGATTTCAAGTCCGTCAATCCCGCGAGTCAATAAAGTTACAGCACCACCTGATGACATTGGCAATTTGCGAATCTGCAGTACTTTTGCAATTGCTTGTTGGCGTAAATCTGCAACTGCTTGCAAACCAAATCTGCGGCTTAGTGCATCGCTAATACTATTTACAAGAGTTCGAACCACCCAAGCAATAGCCGCAAAAATAATCAGCGGCATGACCTCTGATATTTTTTTATGGTCAAGAAATGCTTCACTAATTCCGCGGGCGGTGAAAATTGCTTGAAAAACTAAAGCTGCTGCTGCGATAAAAGCCAAAACGGCGGTGAGGCCAATACTTCCTTTGACTGGTTTTAATTCCTTAGCCAATCGCAGGTCAAATGGTCGCACCGCCGTAGTTTGACAGACTGTTATGCGTTTACGTGATCCAAAGTTCCTTTTTCAGGATTTGGAATCATGTCAGCAGTCAAGCGCTTTCTAAATACCCAATAGGTCCAACCTTGGTAGGCCAAAACTATTGGTGTCATCACAATCGCCACTATGGTCATAATTTTCAATGTACCTTCAGTAGAGGATGCATTTGCAATTGTTAACCCAACTTGCGAACGATCAAGATTAGGCATCACATTCGGATACATAAATCCAATAACTGAAACCACAGCCATTGCCAATGTAAGTGCACTGAATGTGAACGCCCAACCCTCGCGACCTTTTTGCATACTTGCAATACCAGCTAGCCATGAGACAGCAGCAATTAATACTGGAGCCCAGGTCCATGTGTTTGCGCTATATGCAAGCTGTGCCCATAGAAGGAATACAACAGCTAGGACTGTAGCAACAAGTCCCAATTTGATCGCAAGACTGCGTGCGCGATAGCGCAAGTCACCATCTGTTTTCAATGAAATGAAAATGGCACCATGTGTCAGGAACAACGTAAGAGTTACTAGACCGCCTAAAAGTGAGAATGGATTTAGTAATGCGAAGAATCCTCCGACATATATAAACCCACCGGATGCAACTTTTTCTAGTTCCACACCTCGTACAAGATTCGCGAATGCCACACCCCACAAGAGTGCTGGTAAGAATGAACCAACCACAATTGCGATATCCCAACGACCACGCCATTTAACATCGCCATACTTACTGCGATATTCAAATGCCACACCGCGGATAATCAATGCAAAAAGAATCAAGAAAAGTGGAAGATAAAAGCCACTAAATAATGTTGCATACCATTCAGGGAATGCGGCGAAAGTCGCACCACCTGCAACTAGGAGCCACACTTCATTTCCGTCCCATAATGGTCCAAGAGTTGTAAGCATTGTGCGCTTTTCAGCTTCAGTCTTGCCGAGAACTGGAAGTAATACACCAACACCGAAGTCGAAGCCTTCGAGAACGAAGTAGCCGACCCAAAGAACTGCAATTAATGCAATCCATACTGTTTGAAGGGTTTCTAGATTAAACATCTACATCACTCTCTTAGTACGCAAACGTCAATGGACGATTTGATTCGTCATTGAATGGATCTTGGACAGTTTCCGGTGGACCTTGCTTTATTGTCTTTGTAAACAATCCGTATTCAATGACTGCAAGAACACCGTAAAGAAGTGTGAATCCGATCATGGTGAACAAAACTGAACTTGATTCCACTCCAGGAGAGACTCCTTGTGATGTTTGAAGTTGACCAAAGACGAGCCAAGGTTGGCGTCCTAGCTCAGTAAACATCCAGCCAAATGAGATTCCGAACAGTGGTGCGAACGTCACTGCTAATGATGCGCGTAAGAACCACTTTGAAGTTGGTGTTTTTCCTTTTCGTGTCGTCCACAATGCGAAAGCACCATAAAGGATTGCAAGCCCACCCAAACCGATCATCAATCGGAATGTCCAGTAAGCAGTTGGAATGTTTGGCATGTACCAGCCATCACCGTAAGTCTGGGTGTATTCAGCTTGCAAATCGTTCAGTCCTTTCACTTCACCGGTACTGCTACCAGTTGAAAGAAATGAAAGTAAACCTGGAATCTTCACTTCTGAAGTCGCTTCGGTTCCTTCAAGATTTCCTAGAGTGAAAATCGAGAAGCCAGCATTACTTTCAGTTTCATAAAGCGCTTCAGCAGCAGCCATTTTCATAGGTTGTTGCACAACCATGATTTTGCTGTCCATGTCACCAGTAATAGCGACCGCAAGTCCAGCAATCAAAGTTGCGATTGCGCCTAATTTCAAAGTTAACCGTGCAACATCTGCACCTTTGTTTTTGTAAAGCAAGTAGGCACTTACACCTGCGACTAGCGCACCGCTAACCAAGAATGATGATGCTTCTGTGTGAAGCCAAGCAATCCAAGCAGTGTTTTGAGTTAACACTGCAATGAAGTCAGTCAACTCGGCACGATTTGTAACTGGATTGATTTCAAATCCGACTGGATGTTGCATGAATGCATTTGCTGCCAAAATGAAGTAGGCAGATAGCGCAGTGCCAATTGCTGCTAACCAAATTGTCGCAAGGTGAACTTTCTTTGGCAGACGATCCCAACCAAAAATCCATAGACCTAAGAATGTGGATTCGAGGAAGAAAGCAACTAATCCCTCAACAGCTAGTGGCGCACCAAAGATGTCGCCTACGAAGCGGGAATAGTCCGACCAGTTCATTCCAAACTGGAACTCTTGCACGATGCCGGTCACAACACCCATGGCGAAGTTGATCAACAACAACTTGCCAAAAAACTTTGTTGCACGTAGCCACTTCTCATTGTTCGTACGCACCCAAGCTGTTTGCATGATGGCAACCAAGAAAGAGGTGCCAAGGGTGATAGGTACGAAGAGGAAGTGGTAAACCGTGGTAATACCGAACTGCCAACGGGCGAGATCGAGTGAACTCATATTTTCCTCCAACTTTTATGCTCAAATCCTGACCTATCGACCGTTATTTAGTCTTGGGTCCAAAGGCCCCAATTAGGCACAAAATCGACCCAATTACGCACAGATATGGGGTTAGGCTCACCGTATGCTGTGGAAATTGCTCCGGAATTACAGCCGGCCCTATCGCGCACCTATCTATTTGGTCTTTGCGCTGATTTTGGCTCAGACCCTGGCCAACCTTTCTTTGCCGAGTTTGAACGCGGACATCATCAATGAAGGTGTGGCAAAAGGCGATACAGATTACGTACTCAGGCTAGGTGGCTACATGCTGCTGATCACTTTGGCATTGGTTGTAATCTCCGTAATCTCGATCTATTACGCTTCAAAGTCATCTATGCAAATGGCTAGAGATCTACGTTCAGAGGTATTTCGGCAAGTTTTGTCTTATAGTCCAGCAGAGATGGATGAATTTGGAACTCCATCTTTGATTACAAGAAATACAAATGACATCCAACAAGTTCAGGTATTAATGACAGTTGGACTAACAATGCTGGTTTCTGCACCAATCACCATTATTGGCGGGGTGATTATGGCAATGCGTCACAACCTAACTTTGTCTGGTTTGATTGCAGTCGCAATTCCACTAATGATTTTAATTATTTCGATTGTTATGAAAATTGCGATTCCACAATTTCGACTTGTACAAAAACGCATTGATCGAATCAACACAGTGTTGCGTGAACAAATTTCAGGTGTTCGAGTTATTCGTGCTTTTGTCCGTGATGTTGTTGAACGCGATCGATTTGAAACTGCAAATCACGACTTGATGTCAACTCAACTTCGAATCAACCGCATTTTTGCTTTCTCAATGCCAATTCTTTTTATGATTTTAAACCTCGCATCTGTAGGGGTGGTTTGGTTTGGCGGTCATTTAATAAATGATGGTGCGATGCAAATTGGTGACATTACCGCCTTCATCTCCTATCTGATGCAAATACTTGGGTCGGTCATGATGGCAACCATGATGTTGATCTTGATTCCACGAGCAGCTGCAAGTGCAGAAAGAATTGGCGAGGTACTTGAAAAGGAATCTTCCATTTCTTCGCCTGCAAATTCGAAAGACTTTACTCAAGTTGGAACAATCGAATTTCGAAATGTCACGTTCAGCTATCCAAAAGCGGAAGTGCCTGTCCTCGAGAACATTTCATTCAAGATTAATCGAGGTGAAACTACTGCAATTATTGGTGGAACCGGCTCGGGTAAAACTACTTTGGTTAATCTCATGGTGAGATTTGTTGATCCTTCTCTTGGTACGGTACTTATCAATGGTGTGGACACTCGCGAAGCTGACCTCGAAAACCTTTGGGCAAGAATTGGATTTGTTCCACAACGCACTTTTATTTTCGGCGACACTGTTGCAAAGAATGTCGGATTAGGCGCAATCGATGAGCCCGATACCTGGCAGGCATTACGCATCGCGCAAGCAAGTGAATTTGTGGAAAAACTAGAAAACCAATTAAGTGCAAACCTTGCCCAAGGTGGAACCGATCTATCTGGTGGCCAAAAGCAACGACTTTCAATTGCCCGAGCTATTGCCAAAAAGCCAGATATCTATATTTTTGATGATTGTTTAAGTGCGCTTGATGCAACAACCGATGCGAAATTACGTGATGCATTAAGTAAAGAAACGAATAATGCGACTGTTGTAATTGTTGCTCAAAGAATCTCGAGCATCAAGAATGCTGACCGCATCCTCGTTATTGATGAAGGTCAAATTGTTGGAAACGGCACACACCACGAATTGCTAGAAATCTGCCTCACCTATCGTGAAATCGTCGACTCACAAGCGGAGTTGAACGTATGAGTATGCGAGGCGGCGGCCCAATGCGCGGTGGTGGACATGGTCCATTTGGCGGCGGCGGCGCGCCAGCTTCTAAACCATTGAACACTAAAGCAACAGTAAAGCGATTACTCGGATTACTTGCCCGCCAAAAAATCGTTTTGTACTTTGTGCTTTTCCTAACAAGCGCGAGCGTAGGTCTATCAATCCTCGGTCCTAAAACTTTGGGACAAGCCACCAACATCATTTTTGAAGGTTTCATCTCTTCCAAGTTCCCATCGGGAGTGACTAAAGAACAGGTTATTGCTGGACTAAATGCTCAAGGCCAAACTCAATTAGCGGACATGATTTCAGCCATGAATTTTGTGCCCGGGGCAGGCATAGATTTCACGGCACTCGGAAAAATTATTTTGTTAGTTATCGCACTATATGTCGGTTCTACGATACTTTCTTGGATACAAGGTTATTTGATGTCAGGCATTGCGCAAAGGTTTGTCTTCCAGATGCGCCGCGATGTACAAGCGAAACTTCCGAAATTACCTCTTAAATATTTCGACGGACAATCCCGCGGAGATTTATTGAGTCGTGTGACAAATGACATCGACAATATTGGAAACTCGCTACAGCAAGGCCTCAACCAATTACTCAACTCAGTTTTGCAGGTTATTGGTGGTTTGATATTGATGTTTTGGATTTCCCCAATATTAGCTGTGGTCTCTCTGGTAATCATCCCGCTTTCAATAGTGACGACTGCTGCAATTGCCAAGAAATCACAGTCCCAATTTGTTACGCAATGGAAATCAACAGGTGAATTGAATGGACACATCGAAGAAACTCATACAGGCCACAGTGTGGTGCTCGCATATGGACAAAGAAAGAATTCGTTAGAGAAATTCAATAAGTACAACGATGAACTTTATGAATCTAGTTTTAAAGCAACATTCTTGAGTGGATTAATTCAGCCAATAATGCAATTGCTTTCCAATATCAACTACGTGACTATTGCAGTGCTTGGTGCACTACGCGTTACATCCGGTTCAATGTCGATCGGAGATGTCCAAGCTTTTATTCAATATTCCCGTCAATTCACCATGCCACTCTCAGGCATTGCTGGCCAAATGAATCAATTGCAGTCAGGCATTGCATCTGCTGAACGTGTATTCGAAGT
>JAHEEQ010000028.1 GCA_024640585.1 Micrococcales bacterium | reverse complement strand
TCATAGTCTACCCGCTTGATATTGCCGCTTATTCGGTGAAAAAGGCCTCTGTATCTGCGATTAATCGAGTCAATTCTGTCGCCATAACATGCCCTGCAGGAACTGTTGGATCTGCTTCAAGTACCTGTGTCACCGCCGTTGCCTTTGCTTCACCTGCTGCAATGATCCAAACCTGGCGTGATGAGTTTATGAATGGCATTGTGAATGAAACACGCTCTGATGGAGGTTTTGGAGAGTCAACAATTGCAATTGCCTTTCCAGTTGCATTTTGATTCCAGTGATTAGGAAATAGTGATGCCACATGACCATCTGGTCCAAGTCCTAAAACGCAGATATCCATAATCACATCGCGAAGTTCATTCTCATATGAAATTGCCGCAGTTTGAACGGTTGATCCATCATCACTTGAATTCACTTCATGCACAGTAACTGTGTCATTTTTTAATCCATCATGAACTGGACGAGAATTTCGTGCAGGACTTTCTACAGAATCAAATCGTTCATCACTAAACCAGATATGTAATCCTGTTAAATCTGCAGTGGTATTAATTCTTTCAACAAGGCGCTTGGCAAATTCTCCGCCTAAGGTGCCACCAGTCAGTGCAATATGAGAAATACCCTTATCCAAGAGATTTGTTGCGATCTGTTCCATCGCCTCAGCTGTTGCTATCTCCACTAACTCAGTAGCGTCTGCATACAAGGTTAAATCAAGATCATCGTTCATTTTTACTTCACAACTTTTGGTAGGTTCCAATTAAACTTGATTGAAAGCTCGCGAACTAAAACTACGATTAATCCTGCGATCGCAACTACTACACCTTCATTAAGATTCAAGGCATCAAAGGCGATGTAGGCAATTGCCCCTACGAAGCAGGCGGTTCCAATTGTTTCTCGGTGCAACAACACCGGCTCTGTTTGACACATGATGTCTCTAAATAATCCACCTGTTACCGCGCCAATTAATCCCAACACCGCGGCAGCAACCACTGGTGCATGCTGTGAGAGTGCGAATTGAACGCTTGAAACGGTAGCTACTGCTAAACCCAAGGTATCGAGTGATAGAACAAAGCGGCCAACATCTTGTGTTTTGCCCATCGCCACAGTGATCAAAAATGCAGCGACAATCGGTGCAAATAACCACGGGCGTTGAACCCATGGTGGCTGCTCCCCCATAAATAGATTTCGCAAAGTTCCACCTGAGGTTGATGCCACAGCTGCGATAAATAAAATTCCGCCAAAATCTAAACCCTTACTGGCCGCAACACGTGCTCCTACCAATGCAAATGCAAAGGTTGAAACAAGGTCTAGGCCAAAGACCAAGAGCTCTAGATCCACCCGAAACTACTTCTTATCTGCAAGGCGTGCTTCACGACGGATGCGCTGTTCCTTAGGATCTGGGACAGGAACCGCTGAAATCAATCGCTTTGTGTAATCATCCTTTGGCTTCTTCAGAATCTGATCGCGATCGCCTTCTTCGACAAGCAAACCATTTTGCATAACTGCAATTCGGTGAGACAAGATGTCAACAACAGCTAAATCGTGTGAGATGAATAAGCAAGCAAAGTTCAATTTTCCTTGTAGCTCTTGCAATAGATCCAAGAAACGTGCCTGTACGGATACATCCAGAGCTGATGTTGGTTCATCGGCAATCAAAAGATCTGGAGTTAATGCAAGTGCGCGAGCGATACCTACGCGCTGACGCTGTCCACCAGAGAGTTCGTGTGGGTAGCGGTTGCGATAGCTGCGTGGAAGTTCTACCTGATCCAAAAGATCCTCAACCTTGTGCGCAAGATCTGCACCTTTTGCAAGACCTGCCAAGAAAATTGGTTCTCCGATTGATTCACCAATTGGAAGACGAGGGTTAAGGGAAGAAGCTGGATCTTGGAAAACGATTCCTGTGTGACGGCGAATCGAAGAAAGATCCTTTTGCGAAGCGTGACTAATATCTTTGCCAACGATTTCAATTGAACCTTCCTTAATTGGAAGCAAGCCAATAGATGCACGGCCAACAGTTGTTTTACCTGAGCCAGATTCACCAACGAGACCAACAATTTCACCTGGATAGATCTCGAGGTTGAAGTTCTTCACCGCAGTAAATGCAGGAATTCGCCCACGCTTTGGATATTCAATGGTGACATTTGAAAGCTTTAGGACGGGGGCAGGCTTCGCATCCTCTTTATAAGGAAGTGGGCGCTTCTTGGTAGAGCCAAGCATTGGCACAGCTCCAAGAAGTTGCTGTGTGTATGGATGTACTGGCTTATTGAAGATTTGATCAGCTGATCCATGTTCTACGGTGATTCCATCCTTCATAACAAGAATTTCATCAGCCATATCTGCAACAACACCCATGTCGTGTGTGATCAGCAAAATTGCAGAGTTGAGCTTGCCCTTTAGGTCACGCATCAAATCTAAAATCTCAGCTTGAACAGTTACATCAAGTGCAGTTGTTGGCTCATCTGCAACGAGCAAACCTGGATCACAAGCAAGTGCCTGAGCGATCATTGCGCGCTGGCGTTGACCACCAGAAAGTTGGTGAGGGTACTTATCAATTGATTTTTCTGGATCTGGAATGTCAACCATTGTGATCAATTCCAAAGCACGCGCATGCGCTTCCTTTGGACCCATATCAAAGTGATTGCGAAGTGTTTCCATAATCTGAAAACCAATTGTGTACACAGGGTTAAGCGCTGTCATTGGCTCCTGGAAGATATAAGCAACTTCCTTGCCGCGGAACTTGCGAAGTGTGATCGCCTTAGCGTTCAACATCTCTTGTTCCTTAACCTTTACAGATCCTGTCATGCGAGCATTTGATGCAAGTAGAGACATCAGACCAAGTGCCGTTGTTGACTTACCTGAGCCAGACTCACCGACGATTGCGGTCACCTTGCCCGCTTCAAGTGAGAGGTTCATGTCGATAACAGCTGGGTACCAAACTCCATCTACCCAGAAATCAACATTGAAATCCTTGATCTCTAAGACTGGCTTACTCATTTGATTGTCTCCATCTGTGAGAAACTTGCAGTATGACCAACATTGAAAAGTTCAGACCCGGAAGCGCAATTGCAAGCGGTTGGGTTTTGATTCTCTTTTTTTCTGGCTTCATTGTTCAAACCATTTTCTACGGTGGAAACATTGTGACCACAGCAGCGATCTGTACCGCTGGAATTATCAGCGCCTACCTTTTGTTTTTGAAGCCCTACGTTTTGATCTTTGATGAGGGAATCAAGATTGTTAACCCAACCAAAGAGATCACCGTTAGCTGGGACCTTGTCGAAGAGATCGAAACCAAGTACAGCATGTCCATCCTTGTTGATGGCCAAACCTTCTACGCCTGGGCGGCTCCCGCTCCAAGTGGTCGTCACAGTCGACGAATGCACAAAACTGATCTGCTTCCCGGAGCTGATGCTCCGCGAAGAGTTGGTGACTCGCTTAAAAGTGACTCGGGAGTTTGTGCTCATATCGCCAAGCTGCGTCGCAAAGATTTCGCTAGTGCGGGTACTGGTGAGTTTGAAATCAGTAGTAACTATATTTTCAGCTACGCCGCTGCAGCATGTGCTGTTATCGGTGCAGCAAGTATCTTTATCTAGATTAATCATTTGCCTGCGCCAACTTTCGTGCAGTTGCTGACTCTTGACGTTCCTTCTTTGAGATTCGACGTCGTTGACGCGGATCGAAGGCATCGCGCAAACCATCACCAATAAAGTTGATGCTCAGCGCAATAGAGATAATGAATAATCCTGGGAACCAAAATAGCCATGGACGAGTGGTAAATGAATCTTGATATTTGTTGATCAAGAGTCCAAGAGAAACATCTGGTTCAACAACACCAAAACCAATGTAGGACAGGGCGGTTTCAAGCAAAATCGCACCTGACATCAGCAAGGTAACTGAAACGATGATCACACCTACTGCGTTTGGCAGGATGTGCTTGAAAATAATACGTCGGTTAGAGGCGCCAGCGACACGGGCTGCGTCTACGAACTCGCGCTCACGAAGTGTTAAGAATTCACCACGGACTAAACGTGAAAGCCCTGTCCAGGCGAACAAACCAAGGTAGAAGGCTAGGAACATCGCTCCAAGGTTTCCGAAGTGGTATCCAACAACAGAACCGATAATGATCGCTGGAATCGTGATGATGAAATCTGTAAAGCGCATCAAGATTGCATCAACCTTGCCTCGATAGAAGCCAGAAATCGCTCCTACAACAGTACCGATGGAAGCTCCAATGGTTCCGATTACAATCATTACTGAAAGAGAACGCTGAGTTCCCTTCATAACTAATGCAAAGAAATCACGGCCAATGTCATCTTGGCCAAATGGGTGCGTACCAAAACCAAAACCACTTCCACCAAGGAATTTTGGGCGAAGTGAAATTGTGGGACATCCAACTGTGTCATTAGGGCAATCACCAAAACGTAGCTCTGGAATATCTTGCGGAGACCAACGCCACCAGCCTTTGACATGCCATATTCCAAGGAAGCGAAAGTCAAGTGCAGTGAACACAAAAACTATGATGAACGAAATAACACCAAGTGAAATAACCGCTGCACGGTGACGGAAAAAACGGCGGCGAACAATTTGACCTTGGCTTAAACCTTCAACCTCTTTGTTTGCAATCGCATTTTCACCACTTGTGTTTGTTGATGAATCTGCAGCAATTTTCTTTTTGAAAATCATTACGCACCTCCTCCTACACGAATACGAGGGTCTAAGGCTGAATACAACAGATCTGCAACTAAGTTAGCAATGACAGACAGTGATGCAGTGATGAAGAAAACACCCATCAATAAATTCAGGTCATAACCCAATAATCCTTGTCGAAACAAGGTTCCCATTCCCGACCAACCGAAAACACTTTCAGTGATAAGCGCGCCACCGATAACACCAGCAAAATCAACAACCATGATGGTAGTAAGCGGAATCATTGTGTTTCGGAATGCGTGACGCATAATCACAGTGCGCTCCGTTAATCCTTTTGCTCGAGCGGTACGAATGTAATCTTGATTTAAAACTTCAAGCAAGGTTCCGCGTGAGTAACGGATGTAGCCTGCAAATGAAATAAGCGTTAATGCCACTGTTGGTAAAAATAAGTGTGTGATTGTATCCAGATTTGTAATCCAGAAATCTGTGGAATCTAGTAAATCGCTACGTTGGCCAATTGTTGGAACCGGGCGATAGTTAATCGCGTCTGTTTCCATGTATGGCTTCCAAGTTTGCATAAATCTGTCGACGACTAGCAAACCACCTGATAAGAATGCAGTAATAACTGCTGTACGAACAATTGGTCCGCGGTCAATCTTTGAATAAGCGCGTGCCACAAACACTGCGATAGAAATTGTCACACAAGCTAAAAGAAATACAGCGAGATTACTTGGATGATTATTAAATACCCAGTTTGCTGGGTAATAGTAAACAATTGAGAGTCCGGCCATTGTTAGAGAGGCCTTGAGGGCTGCTCTATTGATGAGGCCAACAGAAAGCTGTGTAACTCCAAAGGCAATACCAACTGAAAGTCCGAGAATCACTATTGGTCCTAGTGAAGGATTTAAGAACCAGCCGCTTAGACTGAAGAATGTAATAAGTGTGGCGGCTATTCCGGCCGCCGATCCAAAGGCGATCCAGAAAGTTTTGCGGGTTCCACCAATAATGGAAGCCCAAAAAATACCGCTAAATAGTGCAATAGAAACTATCCAAACAATCGGCACATTAGGTTCTCGTAAGAAGTTGTTAAATGAGATGGCTAGGTATTCCTTGAGTAATACCGCAACCCAGAAAATTGGAAGTGAGAACATGAGAAAAGAAACAAAGGTCATTGAGTAGTCAAAGCGACTGTACTGACGTAGTGCCGTGACAATTCCGATTGAAATACCGAGCACGATTGCAAAGATGGTTGCTGCTAGTACAAGTCGGATGGTTACGGGGATTGCCAAAGCGAGTGAATGCGCCACCGTAGAGCCGTCACGGCTCATACCGAAATCTGGATTCCCGACAAATACTCCCAAAATACCTTTGAGCCAAAGAAAATAACGTGCGGGTGGCGGAACATCTAATTGAAGTTCACGAGTTAATGATGCGATTAGAAAGTCACGATTGGGATCATTGCTTAACTTCAAATCAGAGAGTGGGTCCCCTGATATTGCGGCCAAGTTATAAAGGATAAAACTTGAACCAAAGAGGATCACGCCTAGAACTCCTAGACGTCGAAGAATAAAGGCAACCATTACAAGAGGGTCCTCTCGAATTAAACAACGCTGTGTAAGACTTTTTTTGATAAATCTATTTGATGACTATACAGCCAAAGGACGCTCGGAGAGAGTTCTCCGAGCGTCCAACGGACTGCTTTGTAGTGCTGACTAAAGGTTTTTAATCTTTAGTAAGTCCACTCCCAGTAGTTCCAGACCATCTGTGGTGACAATGGGCCTGGCTTAACATTCTTAAGGTCCTTGTTAACTGCAACAACACCTGGGTGAATGAACACACCAGTTGTGATTGCGTCAGCATTTGTTAGACGCTCAATTTGAATGTACTTAGCTGCAAGTAGTGACTCAGAAAGTGGCTTATCCAAAGTTGCGATAATCGCATCTACAGCAGGGTTGCTGTAACCAAGGATGTTGTTTCCACCGTTAGTATCAAATACTTCTGCTGACTGACGCTGTGTTACTGATGAAGCAACCCATGCGAAGAAGTAAGCATCGTAGTTCGCATTACCTAGCTTTGAAGGCCAGTCAGTGCGAACTTCACCTTGTAGATCGAATCCAACCTTAGCCAAGTTTGCCTTTGCAAGAGCGAACTCTGCTGCACGACGTGGGTTGTTACCTGGAACAAGTACGCGAACCTTTAGTGGGCTCTTGAGCGCATTTGGATAGTACTTCTGTACCAACGCAAGTGCTGACTTGTTACGTGACTCTTGTGTTCCACGTGAGTAGAACTCAGAACCGTTTGACGCTACAACCTTGTCGTAGAACGCTGATCCTGGAGCAACCCAAGTTGAACGAATTGGAGTTGTGACACCGTTAATTGGTGCAATCAACTTCTGCATGATTTCATCACGTGGAAGACCTAGCAAGAAAGCCTGGCGAAGCGCCTTTGACTTTGCTCCGTCGTTTACAGAGAAGAGACCTGTGTATGGATCCTCATCTGGAG
>JAHEEQ010000026.1 GCA_024640585.1 Micrococcales bacterium | reverse complement strand
AGCCAAATAGATGTTACGCCGGTCCTTGCGCATTGGCATTCACCTCACAGGATTTTTGCAAATGATCCAAATGAAGTAGAAAGAGTTGAGCGCATTCCAATTTCTGAGTTGGCAGAGCCAGCGAATCGGGTGAGTATTCGCCATAGTTCAGGATTTATTGGACCTGCTTTCAATGTTCGAGATTTTGTAATCTGGGGATTCACTGGCGGATTACTAGACGGATTGCTTTCTGTATACGAATTTGAAAAAGAGTGGGATAAAGAAAAAATCGTGGATCTAGATCCGCGTTATTCGTGAGTTAGTTCAGTCCAACCTGGAACTGTTTTAATCCACTCAAAAACTATGTTGGCAAACTCATCTGGATTCTCTTCATGCGGAAAATGCCCAACGTTAGGCATTAGGTAGTAGTCATAAGCTCCTTGGATAAATTCGTTATCTTGCTCTGCAGTTCGCGCTGTGATTGCTCCGTCTAGTTCACCATGAATTTGAAGCACTGGAGCAGTAATTGGATTTTCCATTTTGGACTGGTACACCTGACCATCGCGACGTGGAATAGAGCGCAATGCCCATCTGTGATATTCCAGTGCACAGTGCGCACTCGCATGCCCTAAAAGCGCTGCACGATAGACGGCGGCAGTCTCGGCATCTGGCCAACTTGAACCTGACCACGCTTTTAAAATCTTTTCCACTTCAGCGCCATCATCTTTTGTAAGTTTGTATTCAGGATAGAAAGGAAGTTGAAAGGCGTAAATATAAGAAAGAGCTTTTCGCTGAACTGTATCTTTCAAAATCTGGCGGCGAAGGCGTTTTGGATGCGGCATAGAAACGGAAACTAATCCAGCCACAACTTCTGGATGCATTGCAGCCACAGCCCACGCGCTAATAGCACCCCAGTCGTGACCAACCAAAATAGCTTTTGTTTCGCCAAGTGCATAAATCAAACCGCGAATATCTGCAGCAATTGTCATTGGGTCGTAACCATGCGGCGTGTGATCGCTTCCACCATAACCGCGCAAGTCCATTGCTATCACGCGAAATCCATTTTCAGAAAACTGTGGGATTATTTTTCGCCACGTCCACCAAAACATTGGAAAACCGTGTATCAAAATCACTAAAGGTCCTGATCCAGCTTCAACCACATGAAAGCGAGCAGTGTTAGCCGCGATGTCTCGATGCTCCCAAGGGCCGACCGCGCGGATTACTGCATCAGTTGCGGGAACTCTCAAGAATTTGAATCCACATCAGTTCGAGTTACTGCGGCAGTGATGCTGTTGACTGATTTTTCAAACGCATCTGCTGCCTTTGTTGGAGCTTTCACTTTTGAAGCATTGCTCTTTGCTAGTAATAACAAAATAACCGCAATCAACATGAAGATGCCAGCATCAATAACAAAAGCCAACCAAGTTGGAATTCCGAATTCTGCTAGTCCGAAAGCAATCGCAATAATTAGCAACAATCCCGAAATAGCGAAGAAGCCAAGTGCAGTGATGAGGAAAATAGACGAACGAAGCGCACGTCGGCCAGACTCTTTTAGTTCTGCTACCGCCAAATCAATCTGATTGCGAATCAGTGTCTGGATGTCAGCAATCGACTGGGCAACAAGTTCGCCAAAGCGTTTTGGTGTTACCTCGGTTTGGTCGTCAATTGGGCTGGTCATGATGCCTCCTACAAGGCAAGGTTAGTCCGAAATCGCCTTTGCCTAATCTTCACTCTTGCCAGTGGCCAAACCCTGAGAAATTAAGTTCATAACGGTCGGATCTGCCAAAGTTGTGGCATCTCCCATTGAACGATTCTCCGCTACGTCGCGTAGCAAGCGCCGCATAATTTTTCCAGAACGAGTTTTTGGAAGTTCTGGCACGACCATTATTTGTCTTGGTTTGGCGATTGGTCCGATTTCTTTAGCTACGTGATCGCGAAGTTGTTTTACAAGTCCTTCGCCATCTTCAACTCCACCTCGCAAAATAACAAACGCAACAATGCCTTGGCCAGTTGTTGAGTCGCTTGCGCCAACCACAGCTGCTTCTGCAACAGCAGGATGTGAGACCAATGCAGATTCAACTTCAGTTGTCGAGATGCGGTGTCCAGAAACATTCATTACGTCATCCACGCGACCTAGCAACCAAATCGCTCCGTCTTCATCCCACTTTGCACCATCTCCAGCAAAGTAATTTCCAGTGAAACGAGACCAATAAGTTTCGATAAAACGTTGCTCGTCACCCCAAATGCCGCGCAACATGGAAGGCCACGGTTCGGTAAGAACTAGATACCCACCTTGTCCATTTCCGACTGCTGCCGCATTGTCGTCAAAAATTTCAGCACCAATTCCTGGAAGTGGCTTCATTGCAGAGCCTGGTTTGCATGCAGTAACACCTGGAAGAGGCGAGATCATGATCGCACCAGTTTCGGTTTGCCACCAAGTGTCAACGATTGGGCAATTGTTTCCACCTATAACTTCTCGGTACCACATCCATGCTTCTGGATTGATTGGTTCGCCAACAGAGCCAAGCACTCGAAGTGATTTGAGATTATGTTTTTCTGGGAATTCATCGCCCCATTTCATAAATGTACGAATCGCAGTTGGTGCGGTGTAGAAAATAGTGACACCGTATTTCTCAATGATTTCCCAAAAACGACCTTTGTGCGGAGTATCTGGCGTTCCTTCGTAAATAACTTGAGTTGCACCATTTGCAAGCGGCCCGTAAACAATGTACGAGTGACCAGTCACCCAACCGATATCAGCTGTGCACCAATACACATCTGTTTCTGGTTTTAGATCAAAAACATTGAAGTGGGTGAACGCTGCTTGAGTTAAGTAGCCACCACTTGTGTGCAAGATTCCTTTTGGTTTTCCCGTGGTTCCTGAAGTGTAGAGAATGTAAAGCGGTTGTTCGGAATCGAATGCTTCTGGTTTGTGCGATGTTGATTGCCCATCAACTAAGTCATGCCACCAAACATCTTTATCACCCCAAACAACGTCACCACCTGTGCGTTTAACAACCAAGACTTTTTCAACACTTGGAGTTTGGGCGACTGCTTCATCAACCGCTGGTTTTAATGGCATTGCAGTACCGCGACGATTTTGACCATCGGCAGTAATGACAAGTTTTGCTTGCGCATCATCAATACGTGAACGCAACGCTTCGGCTGAAAAGCCACCAAATACAACAGAGTGGATTGCACCAACTCGTGCACATGCCAACATAGCAACAACTGCCTCAGGAATCATCGGCATATAAATCGCAACTCGGTCACCCTTGCCGACATTTAAAGCAGTTAGTGCATTTGCAGCCTTGTTCACTCGGTCTTGCAAATCAGAGTATGTAATTGTTTGAGTGTCACCAGGTTCACCTTCGAAGTGGAGTGCAACTCGACTGCCTAAGCCATTTTCGACATGACGATCAACGCAGTTATATGCGACGTTTAATTTGCCACCAACAAACCATTTTACGAACGGTGCATTTGACCAGTCCAAGGTTTGAGTCCATTTGGTTTCCCAAGTGAGGCGCTCCGCCTGCTTGTCCCAAAATGCCAAGCGGTCCTTCGAAGCCTCGACATACATATCTGCCTTGGCATTTGCATTTTTGGCTAATTCTTTAGGTGGCTCAAAAGTGCGATTTTCATGTAGCAGATTTGAGAGGGTTTCGTCGCTCACGAGACTTCCTTGTCCTTGTGTGGTTTTTCTGCGCAAAGAATAAGGGGAGAGTGGTGCAGACTTCTAGGGTTTGGCCGTACTTAGGCCAACTTTGTACGCACATTTCTCGCACAGCGTCTTGAAACTGGGATGTGCTTCCCGGCTACTTGCAAGTTAATACAGCCGAAATCATTTAGTACGGCGTCCACATGTGCTAGCTGAACAAGCCACTGCCGATGAACTCTTTCAAATCCAGCGTCTGCCAAAGTTTCAGAAAGTTTTGCAAGTGAACACTTTGCGATAAATTCACCACGTGGAGTTGTGACTAATGAAAAGTCCCCACTAGCTTGAATGAAAAACACTTCGTTACTTTGAACAAAATAAGTATTTCCGTTGTGTTCGACTTTGATTTTCACATTTACATTTGAAATAGTCGGGGTAAATATATTTTCCAATCGCACCATTGCGCGATTTATGTTTTCGCGATTTATGGGTTTGAGGATGAAGTCAATGGCACCGAATTCAAAAGCATCGTAAGCGTCCTCTGGTCTTCGGGAAAGTGCAACAAATTTCGTGTGCTCCGCATAAGGGGCTAGCAAACTATTTACTTGTTCAACAGAATGGTGAACCAGGCAGACAAAAACTGCATCAATCTTCTGTTGTTTCAATGCAGCGGACGCCTGTTCGGCCTCGGAAATAGGTATTACTTGACCCACTCTTGGATCGTTGTCCAATAAATAAGCAAGTTCTGCTAATGCAGATTTCTCAGCATCTAGTGCCAAACAACGCAAACTCATAACACAGCCCGTTTTGCTTTTCGGCGTTTGAACCACCAGGTCATAAAGATTGCAAAGATTCCAATTGCTACCAATGCCTTTTGTTGCTCTGGATGATCAATGATTGGCCTTTTCAATGCAGCTGGTTTTTCAAAACGAAGTATTGGCCAGCTTCGATCCATGGCAGTTTCTTTTAATGCGGAATCTGGATTAACTGCGTTTGGATGGCCAACCACTTCCAACATTGGTAGATCGGTAATCGAATCACTGTATGCAAAACAGTTTGCAAGGTCATATCCACGGTCTTCTGCAAAATCTTTAATCGCACGCGCTTTGTTTTCGGCGTATGCATAAAAACTTATTTGACCTGTGTACTTGCCATTGAAGACTTCAAGTTCGGTTGCGATTGTGAAATCTGCACCTAATAACTCTGCAACTGGCTTCACAATTTCAGATCCAGAAGCTGAAACAATTACAACAGTATGACCTTGTTTTTTGTGGTACTCAATTAGTTCGAGCGCTTCAGCGTGAACGGTCGGGGTGATTTGTTCCGAAAGTGAATCGTTGACGACTCCGTGGAGCATTTCAACATCCCAACCCGCAACTAAAGTTGAGAGATATTGGCGCATCCGCTCGGTCTGATCGTGGTCCGCTCCCGCGATTGTGAATACAAATTGCCGATATGCACTTTGTACTACATCTGCTCGTTTGATTAAACCTTGTTCATAAAGTGGTTTTGTAAATGCAAGCGTCGAGGATGTTCCGAGGATGGTTTTATCCAGGTCGAAAAATGCTGCGATTGCCATGGGGCTAGATTAGAAGCGAATGCCAGTTCATGCAGGGTTATGGGCTTCCTTCAGGTGCGCTTCCCACTTAACTCTGGTCTCAATAATTGACCAAGAGTGGCGAAATGAACCAATCTCCATACGGGTTCCACATTCACAAACTATGAAGCACTTTTTCGATTCTCCCTCACCTTCATAAATCAGTTCATTGTTTGGACCTGAATTTGAAGGAATTCGAATTAGTTTGCCCATGGCGTAACTCCTGTTTGGATTACTGTTTTTGTGAACAGATCGTTTGGAATGGTATTTATCCCCCGACTTTTATCTGACCAAATTGTGAAGGCAAAACATGACATTATGAATTATCGGTTATTTTGAGATTGGTTAAGAATGGTAGAAAGAATCGGCAAGACATTGATTGCATATGTTGACGAATCTGGGGATCCCGGGAAAGCAAAAGGTTCGTCTCAGACTTTCACCCTAGGTGCCTTATTGATAGATGTAGATAGATGGCAACCAATTGACAAGGCAGTTCAAGAGTTTAGAAAGGATATATTTCGACGGTTTGAAATTCCACCCAGTGAAGAAATTAAGGCAAAAACCCTGATCAGAAATACTCAAGCTTCACGTTGCTATCTTTTGCAGCCAAACGATAGGCGTTTAATAGACAAGGCACAATTCGACTTCTTGAATTCAAACAAAGTATCCACATTGTCCGTTATTGGTCACAAAGTTTTGAAACATTCGACACAAGTATCATATGAATTAGTTTGGAAAAAATTATTTGAGGAAATCCAGCTCTGTGATATGTTTTCGGAATTTACAAATTTCTTACTTTTCCATGATGAGGGAGAAAATAAATTAATTAGGAAAATTGCTAGGGAAGCAAGAAAAAGTGCGATAAATGGCAAATTGCCCATTCAAGCTATTGAAGATCCTGTGCCTCGAAATTCTCATCATTCAAATTTTATTCAATTTGCAGACTTAATTGCTTATTCAAGTTGGAGAGCTTTTTATGAACCTTAAAAGTCAGTTGCAGAAATCGCACCAAGCTCTTTATTAAAGATTTTAGACAAAAATCTTGTATTTGAAATTCAGATATAGCCCAAAATAAAAAGCTCCTGATGCAATGCACCAGGAGCGGGTAGAACCTCCATCACTCGCTCGAGTGTCTTGGCTCTAGGTATATTTTAATTAAGAATTTGGATTGTAAATGGGGATTTTTATTCAACTGTGGATAACTAAAGAACTGAATCGAACATCAGGTTCTTGTTCTTCATTTCCCTCACCATTAGTAAATTCAACTTCTACAAACCCGCGGCGTTTGTAGAAATCGCGCGCATGCAAGTTTTTTTGAAAGACCCAGAATTGTTGGATTTCACCATTCAATTGATTTAGTAGAGCTGAGCCGATTCCTTGGCCCTGGAATTCAGGAGAGACATAGAGATGGTTGAGCCAGCCATTGCGGACACACCCAAAGCCCACGACCTGGCCGGCGACTAGCGCTACTTGGCAGTTGGAGTTTTCAAGCTCGGATGAATAAAAGGCGAGGTCTTCGGCTGGTGTGTGTAGATCTGGAAGGTAGGGCATAGCGGTTTCGCGAGCTGATCTTGCAATCTGGGGAATTTGGGCTGAATCGGCCGCTTGCGCACTGCGAAGTTCCATAAACCTGAGCCTAAACGCTGGCTTGTCTTACAGTGGGACAGAAATCTGCGTCAGTCTGGCTCACATTGGATGATGCTCGAAATGACAGATTCAGGATTTGGCTTTACCCTATGCCCATAACCCATCTACTTTGGAGGAAAACATGGCCCGTGCAGTCGGAATCGACTTAGGAACCACAAACTCAGTGGTTGCGTACTAGAAGGTGGCGAACCAACAGTTATCGCCAACGCTGAAGGTGCTCGAACCACCCCATCAATCGTGGCTTTCGCTAAGAACGGCGAAGTCTTGGTTGG